>CAMAPG010000116.1 GCA_945859965.1 Opitutus sp. GAS368
CGCGCAATTCCTCGGCCTCCTGGTCGGTGACGATTCCCTTTTTGACGAGAATGTCGATGAGCGGGCCGCTGTCTTGGGCCAGTGCGGAGCCGGTGATGAGCAAGGCGCTGCCCAGCAGCGCGAGCCATTTCGATTTCAGTGTAAGCATAATATGCGTTCGTTCGGTGTTTGGATTTGGAACGCACCCTTTTTAGCGGGTAATTGTTACGGATCCGTGACGCCGGGGTTACAACGCGGCAAACTCACCGCCCACAGGTGTATCCCATAGCAGGTGGGGCGAATCCTCCCACCTTCGCCAAAACTACGGCGGGCAGGCGGGATGAGCCGTTCGCAGGCCGGCTCGTCGGGACGACTCGCCCTACCCACGCCCACCTGGAGGCAAAATTGCCCACCACCGCTCTAGGAGCTGTTTGGAGATTCGTCTCTCCGAGTAGCGAAAGCCGTGAGGCTTTCGTCCGAGCCCGAAACGCTCACGCGTTTCGCTACCTCCTCAAGCCACCGGCTTTTTCCGCTTTTCCACCAGCGCCAACAGCAGATCGCCTTTGGCCAGGCTGCCCAGCAGGCGGCCGTCAGCCGCCACGACCGGCAGCCGTTCGGCGGTGATGCCCAGAAAGGCTTCGAGCGCCTCGCTCAACGAGCGATCAGGCCCCAGTCGCGGGAAATCTTCATGCACGATGTCGCGGGCCAGCACGAGTTCCGCCAGTTCAGGCTCGCCGAGGTAGGGCTTGATGTCGTGCAGCGACACGACGCCGACAAAATGCCGTTCGCCATCGACGACATAGAGATTGTTCACCCGCACCGAAAGAAAGGTCTGCGCGATCTCCGCGAAATGGGCGCTGACGCCAATGATCGGGGGATCGGATTTCATCAGGTCGCCGACCCGGCCCGCGGGAAGTTCGGGCATCCCATCTTCCGCCGCCTTGCGCTTGAGCGATTCGCTGTAGAGCGATTTCTCCTCGATGCCCTTCGCGGTGTAATAGGCCAGCACGCTGCAAAGGAGCAACGGCAGGATGATGTCATAACTCAGCGTCATCTCAAAGAGCATGATCACCGCCATGACCGGGGCTCGGCTCGCCGCGGAGAGAAACGCTCCCATGCCGACCAGCGCAAATGCCCGCGGATCCGCGGCGCCCGTCGGCCAGAGCGTGTGTACTGCCGTCCCGAAAAGATAACCCGCACTTGCCCCCATGAATAGCGAGGGCGTGAACACACCGCCCGGTGCGCCCGATCCAAACGAGGCCACCGTCGCGAGCCACTTGCAGACCAGCACCAGGATCAAGGCCATCCAGATAATGCGTCCATTCAGGATTTCCAGCACCACACTGTACCCGTTCCCAACCACTTCCGGCACCAGGATCGCCAGCGCCCCCACCATCAGTCCGCCCAGGCCGAGCCGCGCGACCAGCGGAAGCCGCGTCGACACAAACAGCGTTTCAGCCTGCCGCAGCGAACGCAGGAACCACGGGGCCAGCGTTCCCATGATCAGCCCGAGCAAAACGTAGGGACCCATCTCCCACGGGGAACCGAGGGTGAACCGCGGGACGTCGTAGAGGGTGTGCGCATCGGACAGGATCTTGATCGTGAGCGTGGCCGACACCGAGGCCGCCACGAGCGGGCCGAGGCTCTCCATTGCGATTGTGCCGAGAATGATTTCCGCGACAAAAAACGCCCCGGCCAGCGGCGCATAATAGGCGGAGGCAATGCCCGCCGCAGCCCCGCAGGCCACCAGCAGGCGGAGTTGCGGCGGCGAAAACTTCCGCCACCGCCCAATAAACGAGGCCAGCACCGCGGCCATCTGCACCATCGGACCTTCCCGCCCGATCGAACCGCCCGAGCCGATCGAAAACAAGGCCGCCGTGCTTTTCACGATACTCGCCCGCAATGGCACATGGCCAGAGCCGATGACGATCGCTTCCATGTAGTCGGTGGAGCTTTGCATCTTGGCCACTCTCCGTCCGAACAGCAGCACCAGGCCCGCCATCAACCCACCGGCCGCCGGGACCAGCAGCCGCGCCCACCACGGCATCATGCGAAACGATTCCACCACACCCTGGTTGGAGCCCGTGAGCAATTGGTGGATGCCTTCGGTCGCGGCCTTGAACAACAAGGCGCCCATGGCCCCGAGGAATCCCGCCAGCGCGGCCCACAACAACGTGGCCTGCCATTCGGTCGGCTGGAGTTTTTCCGCGATCCACACCCGCACGCGCAACAGGCGCAACAGGCGGCGCATGAGCGGCTGGGTGAGATCTCTCCCGTCCTTCATCGTTGGGTTCCGCGCGCCAGCACGGCGCGAAAATCGGCCTCCGTCTTGGCCGCCAGCAAATCGTTCCGCACCGTTTCGTTTTTCAACATCCGCGACAGGCCTGCCACCAATTGGAGATATTCAGTCACCATCTGCTTGGGCGTGCCGATCAGAAAAACCAGGCGCACCGCGGGATGATTGGCGTCGAAGGCCAGCGGGCCCACCGAACGGCCGACGGCCAGCACGAGTCGTTTGACAGCGGGCGTGCGGGCATGGGGCAGCGCGACATCCGGGGCGATGCAGACCGAGGACATTTCCGCGCGGGAAAGCAGTTCCTTCAGCAGGACATCTGCATTGGTCACGGCAGGATTTCCCACGAGCCGGGCATGTAACGCCCGCATGGCTGCCTCGCCGGACTCCGTCGGAAGGTCGAGTGCGACCGCGTCGGGTTGGGCAATGAGGGAAGTCGGGGGATTCACGTCGTTGTCACGCTACGAACCCCACCGGCCAAAACAAGCCCGCGTGTTGAAAAGGTTGGGGCACCAAAAATGGGGACGCGACACCCTCGTCGCGTGGTTATGGCTCTGCGCCAAGCATTCCGACTCCGATCAAAGCGACGAGGGCGTCGCGTCCCGAGGTTTTGGTGGTAAATCTACTGTCATAATTTTCCGCACCTCTTTAATAAACCCACATGCCCCCGGCCTTCCCCCGATATCGTCTGCTTGCTCCCCTCCTCCTCGCCACCTCGCTTTTCTCCGCCGAACCGCCAATCGACCTCGGCACACGTCGCGAACTTTTTGTCGATCAATTCCTGATCGCCCGGCTCGAAGGGGTTCAGCTTAAACTGCACGAGCCGCGCCGGGAAGGCATCGCGCTGAAATTTGACGAGCCTTGGGAAGGCCCGTTTTGTGCCTATGTCACGGTCATCAAGGACGGCGATCTCTACCGGATGTACTATCGCGGCAAGCCCGACGCCGGCAAAGGGTCAATCAAACGGGAGGTGACGTGTTATGCGGAATCGAAGGATGGCATCGTCTGGACCAAGCCGCACCTGGAGTTGTTCGAAGTCATGGGCACCCGGGAGAACAATGTCATTTTACCCAATCAGGACCTGTACAACGAAGGATTCGCCCCGTTCCTCGATACCCGCCCGAACGTCGCGCCCGACGAGCGTTACAAGGCGCTCACCCGCACCAAGCAAGGCAAGGGAGGCCTGATCCCGCTGGCGTCCGCGGATGGGATTCATTGGCGCGTGTTGCAGACGGATCCGATGATCACCGAAGGAAACTTCGATTCCCAAAATGTGGCGTTCTGGTCGGCCAGCGAGGGCTGTTACGTCGCCTATTTCCGGGTCAACCCCAAGATCAACGGCACGATCATCCGGCTGATCTCCCGCACCACGAGTGCAGACTTCATCCACTGGACGCAACCCGTCCGGATGGAGTACGGCGACCGGCCGCTCGAGCAGCTCTACACGAGCGCGACCCATCCCTATTTCCGCGCCCCGCACATTTATATCGCCCTGCCCAAGCGTTTTTTCCCGGACAAGGTCGCCCTGTCCAGCGAACAGGCCAAAGCTCTCGTCAAGGATCCCAACTACCGTATCGCCTCCAGCGACTCGGTCCTGATGACCACGCGTGGCGGCAACCATTATGAACGCACGTTCATGGAGGCCTTTATCCGGCCGGGGCCCGACCCGGAAGATTGGATCTCCCGCGACAACCAGCCGGCCATGGGCGTCGTCCCCGGAAATGCACGGGAGATGTTTATCTACCGGCTCTCCCACTACGCGCAGCCGAGCATTCACCTCTTCCGCTACTCGCTCCGGACCGATGGTTTTATTTCAGTCAACGCGCCCTATCAAGGTGGCGAGATGGTCACGCGCCTTGTGCAATTCTCGGGCAAGACACTCGAAATCAATTTCAACAGCAGCGCCGCCGGCGGGCTTCGCGTAGAAATTCAGGACGCCGAAGGAAACCCAATCCCTGGCTATGCGTTGGCCGATTCCCCCGAAGTGATTGGCGACGAAATCACCCACGTTATCACCTGGAAGGAAAAAGGAACGGACTTAAGTTCCCTATCCGGCCGGCCCGTCCGTCTCCGCTTTGTCATGCACGACGCGGATCTGTATTCGCTGCGGTTCGCGCCCTGATTTTTAACCACAAAGATACAAAGGGACAAAGAAAACGGGAGCGCCCTAATTTCATAAT
The DNA here is from genome assembly GCA_945859965.1 of Opitutus sp. GAS368. Classification (GTDB taxonomy): domain Bacteria; phylum Verrucomicrobiota; class Verrucomicrobiia; order Opitutales; family Opitutaceae; genus CAMAPG01. The sequence goes on from CAMAPG010000116.1 coordinate 4,453, forward strand.
CACGCAGGCGCGGTAGGGCGCGGACTCCGCTCCGCGCCGGGCTTAAGGACGTTCTCTGCGGCGAGTGGAATCGCCGCCCTACCGCCGAACCAAGCCACCAAAATACCTCATAAACACACTGGAGATCCAGGGGATCGACCTTCGTGCCTTTGTACCTGTGTGGCTAAACTGCCTTAATCCGTATGCATCGCTTCCTGCTCGGTGTGCCCCGTGAGCGTCACCAGGCTGCGCAGTGAAGAGAAATGCTGGCTGAGGTCGAAATCGCCGCCCAGGCCGCCGATCAGCTTGTCGAACAAATCCTTCTTCGACGCTTTCAACGCCTGGATGCGTTCCTCAATCGTGCCGGCTGTGACCATGCGATAAACGAAGACCGTGTTCGTCTGTCCGATGCGGTGCACGCGATCGACCGCCTGCGCCTCGACCGCTGGGTTCCACCAAGGATCGAGCAAAAAGACATAATCCGCCGCATGCAGTGTGATCCCAGTGCCGGCCGCTTTCAGCGACACGAGCATCGCCGCGGCACCTTGCGCGCCCTGGAAAGCCTGCACCGGTTTGAGCCGGTCGAGCGTCATGCCGGTGAGTTCATAGCGCGGCAGCTCCGGAAAATGCACCGTGAGCGCCTCGCGCACGCGGTCGAGCAGCATCACGAACTGGGAGAAAATGACGACCTTGTGCCCGCTGCTGACGATTTCCGCGAGTTTCTCGACCAACAGATTGATCTTGCCGGAATCGGTCAGCGGGGCCTTGAGCCACGGCAGCATGTCCGGGTCGCAACACGTTTGGCGCAGCCGCGTGAGCAGCGCGAGAAAGCCAAATGATTTTTCGCGCATCGCCGCGCCGACATCGTCGCCCAGGCGCTCCAGGCCCTCGGAGCAGATGCGCGCGTATTCGGCGCGTTGCACATCCGTGAGCGGACAGAGCAGGTCCATCTCGACCTTCGGCGGCAGTTCGGTCGCCACTTCCTTTTTGGTGCGGCGCAGAATAAACGGCGCGAGTTGCGCCCGCAGCCGGTTCAGCGTGCCTTCGCGATCGGAATTGAGCGCTGCCTCGAACGAGGTGCGCGAACCGAGCAGCCCCGGCAGGAGAAAACGAAAGATGCTCCAGAGATCGAGCTGGCGGTTTTCCAGCGGAGTTCCGGTCAGGACGATGCGATGGCGGGTCTTGATCGCGAAACAGGTCTGCGTGACCTTGGCGTCCGGGTTCTTGATAAACTGGCCTTCGTCGAGCACGGTGTAACCGAACTCGGTCGTGTCGAGCAGCGTCCGGTGTTTGCGCAGCTGGGTGTAGCTGGCCAGCCAGAGCACGTTGTCCGTGCGCGTGGTGAAATCGTGGCCGGACTTCAGGACATCGACGGCGATCTGCGGGAAATACTTCGCAATCTCCTCGCGCCAGACGGGGACCACACTCGCCGGGCAAACGATCAGTCCGGGCCGCTCCGCGATGGGCCGGGTCGCGAGCAGCGAGAGCACCTGCAAGGTCTTGCCCAAGCCCATTTCATCCGCCAGCAAGCCATGGCAGCCGACTTCACACAGATGATGCAGCCATTCCACGCCCCGGCGCTGATAGGGACGCAGCAATTCCGGCACTGCCGGCGGCGTCATCGACGGCGCCAGCACCCGCTGCCGCCAGTCCTCAATTTCCGGCGAGAGGGTCAGTTTGAGCCGGGCATCGTTGAAGAGCGAAAAGATCAGATAGGGCGAAAGCGTGCCGTCCCCATGCGTTTCCGAAACATTCTTCTGCCAGGCGCTGAACGAATCCCAACGCGTCGCATCGAGCGCCACGATGCCGAGGTTCGGCAGGATGACCGGCGATCCGCCGCGTTTCAGCAGCGTGTTGACTTCGGAATCGGTGAGCAGCCGTTCGCCCGCCCGGAAAATCCAGCGGAGATTAAGCCCCTCGCCTTCCGCGTTGCCGGACGCATCCGGGACCGACCCGCGGCGTTCCGCCACCGCTTCAATCTCGACCAGGCGCGTGCCCTTCAACAGGTGGGCGGCGCGGTCGTCCAACTCGATGGCAAAAATCTTCCGCCACGCGGGCAGCACGATTTTGAGAAAATTCGGAATCTCCACCAGCGACTCCATCACATACACGCCGGTGTCCTGATTATAGTGGAAATGGGCCTTGCGCGCATAAGCCGCGAGGCCGATCAGCTTCGCCCGCTCGCCGGAGGACACATGGCCATTGCCGTCCGCATGAGCCGCGGCCCCCAGGGCCGGGTGACGATTCTTGCCGGCAGCCTCGGTCCAGAAAGCCTGGAAGGTCAGGCCGGCGGTCTTCGTTTTAAAAACCAGGAGAAGCGTGCGGCTCTTTTCCTGGGCCGCCGCCACTGCGGTGCCATTTCCATTTCCGGAAGCGCCGTTTTTATGGCCGTTGTGTCCATTGCCCTGATGGAGGGCATGCCGCGCCATTCCGGGCGGATGAATCGCAGGTGCTTCCGCGGCAAGTTCTCCGGGAAGCGCAGGAATCTCGTCCGCCACCAGTTCCTCGATTTCGTGCAGTCCGGCCACGGCCAAAGCTCGCGCCACGTCGGGATCGGTCGAGGACGAACGGACGGCCAGGCCGCCCTCGGCATCGTCCCACTCCAAGACGGCGTACTCGTCCTTTTTCTCCAGGCGGCGGTGGACGATGGCGTCCTTAGCGGTTAATTCCAGCTCGCGAACTTCGCCTTCCCGGTAGATCCGGTGACCCTCTTCCAACTGGGCCGCGCTGAAATAGGCATCCCAGTCATTCTCGAGTTTATTGAACCAAAATTCGAGCGACTGAGGGGTATAGACGCGCTTTGGTCCGTGCGATTGCATTCCCTTAAAAGAGCCGACCGTAGAAAGCGGCTCGGAGCATGCAACAACGAATTTGCAGTAATGCGGGCCTTCGTTCCGCATTATGGTTATCGGTTAAATGTTATTGGGGTAATCGGGAGAATCCGGCTCTTCACGTCCCCTCATCACATACTGCGCTGCGGCATTTTTCCATTAACTGATCACCGTTAACAGCTCACAGCTGTCCGCAGGGCAGCCCAAGTTACCCAATCGTCACCCAATTGACACTGATTCGCTGCACCACCGGCGCATCTTGGGCGGGTGAACCTCGCCATCGTCACCGAAACCTTCCCACCCGAGATCAATGGCGTGGCCATGACCTTTGGCGTTATCGCCCGGGAACTGGGGCGCCGGGGTCACAAGGTGACCGTTTACCGTCCGCGTCGCGTCGATCTGCCGGGCGACCAAGCGCATCCGGAATTCCGAGAAATCCCCCTGCCCGGTGCGCCCATTCCCGGTTATCCGCTGCTCCGCCTCGGCTTTCCCGCTTGGCGGCGACTGAAACGTCTCTGGCGGAAAGACCGGCCCGATCTGGTGCACATCGTGACGGAAGGCCCGCTGGGCACGTCGGCCATCAGTGTCGCCCATGCCTTGGGAATTCCCGTCACCTCGAGCTTCCATACCAATTTCCACACTTACACGGGCCATTATGGATTCGGCCTGTTCCGCCGGTTTGCGTTGGGCTGGCTGCGCCACGTCCACAACCGGACCCTCCGCACCTTTGCCCCGACCGCCGAGTTGTGCACCCAACTGGCCGCCGAAGGTTTTCGCGATCTGGCCGTGCTGTCGCGAGGCATCGACCTGGGGACGTTCTCTCCCGACCGGCGTTCGCCGGAACTGCGGGCCCGCTGGCAGGCAGAACCGGATCAGCCGGTCGTCCTGCATGTGGGGCGGATGGCCGCGGAAAAAAACTATACGCTGCTCTTCCGCGTCTACGACGCCATGGCCGCCGCCAATCCCCGGCTCCGCTTTGTCCTGGCCGGCGAAGGTCCGCTCAAGGCCCGGCTGCGCCAGGCTCATCCCCAGTGCATTTTCGACGGCTTTTTTTCGCGGGAAAAAATCGGCCGGCACTACGCATCCGCGGACATCTATATTCACGCGAGTCTGACTGAAACGTTTGGCAATGTCCTCACCGAAGCCATGGCGAGCGGTCTCGCAGTCGCCGGTTTCAACTATGCCGCGGCCCGGCAATTCATCCAGCACGGTCAAAACGGCCTGAGCGTTCCTTGCGACCAGCCCGAAGCGCTGATCGCCGAAGCGGTGCGCCTCGCCACCGATGCAAATCTCCGGAACCGGCTGCGCCAGGCCGCTCCCGTTTCGCTCGCCCACCAATCCTGGGAAAATGTGATCGCCCATTTCGAAACCGATCTCGCGCACGTCGTGGAGAACTTTCCTCGCTCCACCGTTCCAAACTTCGCACTCAACACCCGATGATCTCCTCCCTCACGCTCGACCGGGAAAGTTTCCTCCAGATGGGAGACCGGACGTCGACGTCGGCCACCCGCATCCTCATCCTGACGGCCGGTTTTGGCGAAGGGCATAATGCCGCCGCGCGCAACCTGGCGGCCGCCTTCAATCTCACGCCGGAGCGAAGCCCCGCGCAGGTCATCGATCTTTTCGCCCTCGCTTCACCCCGCCTCAATGCGCTGACCCGTCGCGGGTACCTCGCGTTGATCAACCGCGCGCCGAAAATCTGGAGCGCGTTTTATCGCTGGATCGATCGCTCGCAGATCATGTCGCGCGGCTCGTGGATGCTCCGGCGCGAAACC
>CAMAPG010000117.1 GCA_945859965.1 Opitutus sp. GAS368
ATGAAGGCCGACTCGAAAACGTCCTGGTCAAAGCCGTAATCGCGGAGGGGTTCGACGAGCTCGATGAGGTGCGCGACCTGGCGCGGATCGATGATGCTGAGCCCATCAACATCCCAGCGCACCGGATCGCTGACTTCGCCGACCCACCAGCTGTGGTCGTCACCGAGTCGAACGATACACCAATCGAGAGAAGTGGAGGCTTTGGCCATGAGTAATAAACGTGAAGGAGGAAAAAGCCCGCAACTCGGCGAAGTCAAACCGCGGAAAGGAAATTCAGATGATTTTTTTCTGCGCCTGCCTCCGCTCAAGCCACGAACGGTAAAAGTGAGCGCAGCGTGCGAGCGGAGATGTAAAAAACAAGCACAAAAAAAACTGGGCTTTCACCTCTGAAAAAACGGCCTCCTGCGGAGGTTTCCGTGTTCCTCACCCTTGATTTATGCCGGATGCATTCCCACTGTCGGCGATTGTGGGTTTCTATTACGACAAGATCATCCGTCCGGCACTTTTTCGTCGCGATTCCGAGCATGCGCACGAAATCGGGGTCAAGGCGCTGGCCCTGCTGGGTTCCGTCCCTCCGGTGTGCCGGCTGCTCGAGGTTTTTACACGATTGCCGCTTGACCGCACGCGTCCGATCCAGGCTTTTGGCCTGACTTTTGCCAATGCCGTGGGCCTGGCGGCCGGTTTCGATAAAAATGCCCGGGCTTGGCCGGCGGCCTCGGCCCTCGGTTTTGGCCACGTCGAAGTGGGGACCGTCACAGCTTTGGCACAGGAAGGTAACCCGCGTCCTCGGCTGTTTCGCTATCCCGCCCAGGAGGCGGTGATCAATCGTATGGGTTTCAACAATGAAGGCTCCGAGGCCGTGGCGCGGCGCCTGGCTCGGCAACCGGGGCCGGGACAGCGCCGGATTCCTCTCGGAATCAATCTCGGGAAATCGAAAGTCACCGACATCGAGCGTGCGACCGAGGATTACCTGGTGAGTTTTGCCCGGCTGGCGGACCACGCGGATTATCTCGTCTTGAACGTCTCCAGTCCCAACACGCCCGGCCTCCGCCAGCTGCAGGACGAATCGCGGTTGCGCGAGCTGCTCGGAGCGGTGACTGCCGCCAATCGGGAGCGGGCGAAGCAGGCGGGCCGCCGCCGGGTGCCGCTGCTGTTGAAAATCGCCCCGGATCTGACGTTTTCCCAGATCGACGCGGTGCTGGGTGTCATGGCTGAATTCGGGCTCGATGGCGTGATTGCGACGAACACGACGCTGGCCCGGCCGGATCCGTTTGCGACGGTGAATGAAGCCGGTGGCCTGAGCGGTGCGCCACTGCGGCGGCGGTCGACAGAAATCATCAATTACATTTCCCGCGCCACGAACGGCCGCTTGCCAATCATTGGCGTGGGTGGAATCACCGATGCCGCTAGCGCCGGGGAGAAACTCGATGCAGGCGCCACGTTGGTGCAGCTTTACACCGGCTTGATTTATCGGGGGCCATTTTTCGCGGCGGCCGTCGCACGTGCGCTGGCAGACCGGCAGCAGCGTCAGGGCGGGTAACTGTAGGTCACCTCGTTGAAGGTGGCCAGCCAGGTCAGCGACCTGGCCTACAGCGGGCACGATCGCCGCGCTCCGCTCAAATCACCCAGTCGGCCGCTTCCTCGATCATCGCCTCTTTCTTTTTGCGCGGGCGGATGATGGAGGCCTGATCGCCCTGATAGTAGGCGATGCTGTTGGCCGGCATCGACTGCATGAGCCAGACATTGGAGCCCACGATCGAATTTTCGCCGATGACCGTGTCCCCGCCAAGGATGGTGGCGCCGGGATAAACGATCACGCCGTCCCTCAATTCGGGATGGCGTTTCACGCCTTTGACCGGATGGCCCTTTTCGTCGGTGATAAACGATTTCGCGCCGAGGGTCACCCCTTGGTAAAGCTTCACGTTGTTGCCCAAGGTGGCGGTCTCGCCGATCACCACGCCGGTGCAATGGTCGACGAAGAAATGGCTGCCGATCGTCGCGCCGGCATGGATATCGCAACCGGTGCGCTCATGGGCGTATTCGGTGATCATGCGCGGCACCAGCGGGACACCGAGTTTGTAGAGCACGTGGGCCACGCGCTGGAGCGAAATGACCAGGACGCAGGGGTAGGCGAGGATGATTTCCTCCACGCTGCGCGCCGACGGGTCGCCGTGAAACGCGGCCGTGACATCGGTCTGGATGATTTTGCGGAGCTCGGGCAATTTGCCCAGCAAGGCCTGTGCGATTTGACGGGCATGCACGGCGGGATCGGGATCGCGGGCGAAGCGCAGGCTTTTTTCCACTTCGGAGACCAAACGGTCCTCGATCCCGGCCAGCAGCCGGCTGACGAGGGCGGGCACGTCTTTTTTGGTCAGGCCCGATTTCTCGAAGTAGCCCGGAAACAGCAAATGCATGCAGTCGCGGGCGAGCTCGTTGACGGATTCCTGCGAGGGAAGATTAATTCCGTCGAGGTGGTTGATGCCGCCGTCCGTCTCGTAGGACGCAAGGAGGGCGGTTTTGATGGCGTCGTGTTGCATGACCGGGCGAAGACGCGGGAGAGTTTGGGATGTGGGCAGGCGGGTCAAAACCCAATTTGCCCGCCGCGTTTTTGAGGCTTTACACTCCCAACTCCATTCCTCTTAGTCCGCCTTCCTCTCTTTTCTAGCTGCTCGGGTGGTGGAATTGGTAGACACACACGTTTGAGGGGCGTGTGCCGTAAGGCGTGCAGGTTCGAGTCCTGTCCCGAGCACCATTTCTTAGAAATCAGACCGGAAAAGCGGATTCGGTCGTTAAGCCCAAACACCCATGAGAATAGCGCTGCTATCCTGTATCTTGTTGGCCTGGGCACTATCCGATCCCGTCCGCGCCGCTCCTGCTCCCGCCCATCCGGCCGGATTTCCGCCCGAGGACTTGATGCGCATCGGGGTTTATTACTACCCGGAAGCCTGGCCGGAGAAGCAATGGCCGCGCGACATCGCCAACATCAAGAAGATGGGGCTCGAATTCATCCACCTGGGCGAGTTCGCGTGGGCGTTCATGGAGCCGGAGGAAGGTAAATTCGATTTCGACTGGCTCGAGCGCAACGTCCAGCTCGCCGCCGACCAGGCCTGAAAGTCATCCTCTGCACCCCCACGCCGACTCCTCCCGTCTGGCTCACGTCGAAGTATCCGGAAGTTCTCATGGTCGATGCCGCCGGGCGCCGCATGCAACACGGTTCGCGGCAGCACGCCTGCTGGACGGTCGAGCGCTATCGGGAATATGTGGGCAAGATCGTCACCGAACTGGGCCGCCGGTTTGGCCACAATCCCGCCGTGTGGGGCTGGCAGCTCGACAATGAGCCGAGCCATTACGGCAAGGAGCCCTGTTACTGTGACGCCTGCCAGGCCAAGTTTCGCGGTTGGCTGGAAAAGAAATATGGCAGCATCGAGGCGCTCAATCGCGACTGGGGTACCTCGTTCTGGTCGGAGCGGTATTCGCGTTTTGATCAGATCCGCCTGCCGAATCAGCAGGAACTCGTGGCCACGCCGAATCCCCACGCGCTCCTCGACATGCGGCGCTGGTTTTCCGCGGAGTCCGCGGACTATCTCCGCTTTCAGACCCGGATTCTGCGCCAGTACTGCGAGCCGCGCCAATGGGTGACGACCAATTACATGCACAATTTCGCCGCGATCAACCCGGCGGAAATGGCGAACGATTTCGAACTCATCACCTGGACGCATTATCCAGCGCATGGGGAGCTGAACCAGGGGCCGCTTGGATTCAGGCTGGGCAGCGCCTCAGACATTTCCTTCTACCACGATTTCATGCGCTCGATCAACGGCTTTCATGGCATCATGGAGCTGCAGCCCGGCCAGGTGAACTGGGGCCAGGTCAACCCGCAGCCTTACCCGGGCGCGGTGCATCTCTGGATCATGCGCGCGTTTGCCGCGGGTTCCAAACTGGCCTGCACGTATCGCTATCGCGAGCCGCTGTCCGGCTCGGAAATGTACCATTACGGGCTCGTGGGGACCGATGGTGTCACTCCGACCAATGGTGGCGAACAATACAGCCAGGCGGCGCATGAGGTGCAGATGCTGCGCCAGCATGCGACCCCCGGCGCGGCGATGCCGGCCGCGTATGCGGCACGACGCACAGCCGTGCTCTATACGGTGGAAAACCGCTGGGACATCGATAACCACAAGCAAACCACCCGCTGGGATACGACGGAGCATTTCCGGAAATACTATCGCGCGCTGAAAAGCGCCGGTTGCCCGGTGGATGTCATCACCGAGGACAAGGATTTCTCGATCTATCCGTTCCTCATCGCCCCGGCTTATCAACTGGTGGACGACAAACTCGTCCAGCGATGGAAAGACTACGTGGAAAAAGGCGGGCATCTCATCCTGACCTGCCGCGCGGGAGAGAAGGATCGCCGCGGCTTTCTGCACGAAGGGCCGTGGGCGGCTCCGATCCTCGATTTGATCGGCGCGAAAATTAAGTTCTACGACGTGCTGCCTGCGCCTTACGTGGGCAAAGTCCAGGCGGGGAAACAAAGCTACGACTGGGCTAGCTGGGCGGAAGTGCTCGAGCCCCGCGACGGCACCGCCGTGCTGGCGAAGTACACCGACCATTATTACGCCGGCGGCGTGGCGGCGATTTCCCGGAAGTTGGGCCGCGGCACGGTCACGTATGTAGGCGTTGACTCCCAGGAAGGCGGGCTCGAAGCCGAGATCCTGCGGGGCGTATTTGAAAAGGCGGGCACGCCGATTCAAAAGTTTGCCGACGACTTCATCGTGGACTGGCGCGATGGACTGTGGATCGCGACCAACTTCAACGAAAAGACTCAGACGGCTCCGATTCCCGTATCAGCCAAGTTGCTGATTGGAACCAAAGAGGTTCCGATCGCAGGCGTGACGGTCTGGAAGGAGTAGGAGCCTGCTTGCAAGCGATGATCGATGGGGACGCGACGCCCTCGTCGCTGCTCCAGACAATCGCCTGCAAGCAGGCTCCTACACGGCACGCCGCTGAGGCGCGGTTACTTCAACTGTTCGCGCAACCAGCCAGGGCGATCGGTGGTGATTCCGTCCACTCCAATTTCCACCCATTTCCGGGCCATCGCCGGATCGTCGACGGTCCAGACGTGGAGCTGCAAGCCGGCCGCCTTGAGCGATTGGACGGCCGCACGATCGAGCGGCCAGTTGTAATTCAGATCGAGCCCGTCAAAGCCGGCGGCCTTGCAGCGGCGGACCAGCTCATCGAACTCGATCGGGAGTTTCCCGGTTTCCGGCGACAGCTTGTAGCCGACGAGCCAGAGCGTTTCGTAACCCGGCAGCTGCTGGCGCACGGCTTCCAGCGATTGGAAATTAAAACTGATGATGACGATTTTGTCCGGGCCTGCCCCGGTGCGCTTGAGGCTGGCGGCCAGCTCGGGAACGATTTCAGGTCCGATCTTAATTTCCACGAACAGGCGTTTTCCCTTCGGCACGGTGGCGATCATTTCGTCGAGCGTGGGAATTTTTTCGCCGGCGAATTGCGGACCTTTCCATTTTCCGGCGTCGAGTTGCTTGATTTCGTCCAGTGTGAGCGCGGCCACCTTGGCGTCGTGCCCGGTGATGCGCTTGGTGTCGAAATCATGCAGCACGACCAGTTTGCCGTCCTTGCTGAGGTGAATGTCGAGCTCGGTGGCATCCGCGCCTTGAGCGTAACCGAGCTTGGCAGAGGTGACGGTGTTTTCCGGCGCATCGTAGGAAGCGCCCCGATGCCCGACAAATTGAACGGCCAGGAGACGGGAAACGGCCACGCAGGAAACGGCGAGGGCCAGGATTCGGCGTGAAGTGAGAAACGAGTTCATTGGGATAAAAGAGAAATGTTTCGGGATGACAGTCCGTGCGCCAATCCGATTAGTGTGTCGAAACGGTTAAATTACGCCGGGGAGCCGAGGGCTTCATGTCGGCTGGCCGGGTCGGTGAAAACATAACCGCGGGCGAGCGCAGTGTACTGCGCCACTTGCTGGCTGGCCCAGGCATCGTCCCGCGACAATTCGCGGGCGAGCAGCCGGGCCACCCCGGGTGCGGCTGCGATCGAGGCGCGGGCATTGAGTAGCAGCGCGCGGGTGCGCCGGGCCAGAACGTCTTCGACGGTCCGGGCCATTTCATTCCGCGCGTGCCAGATCACCTCGGCCTGCTGGTAGGGGAGGTCGGGATGAAGCCGCGCGGCGAGAGCAGGTTCGCTGCGGATCAAGGCACTGATGTGCGTGGCATCGGCGCCGTACGGCCGGAGGTTCTTTTCCGGGATCGCCGCCCGGGTCCATCCATGGATCTGCAGGTCCTCGGTATGGCAGCGACGGTTTTCCACGCCGGCCACCATCTCGGCGTGGTCGATGACGTCTTCCGCCATTTTACGATAGGTCGTCCATTTTCCCCCGGTGATCGTCACCAGGCCGCTTTCGCTGACGACAATCGTGTGGTCGCGCGAAAGCGCCGCAGTGTTGGACGCATCCCCTGATTTCACCAGCGGGCGAAGTCCCGCGAAGATGCTTAAAACATCCGTCTCGGTGGGATCCTTGGCCAGGTAACGACGCGCGTGCTCCATCACAAAATCGCGTTCTTCATCCAGCGCCCGGGGCTCGAGCAGGCGCTGAGTCATGGGGGTGTCCGTAGTGCCGATTACAACGCAGTCGTGCCACGGCACCGCGAAGAGCACGCGTCCATCCGCCGTTTTCGGAATCATGATGGCGGCGTCTCCCGGCAGAAAGGACTTGGGCAGCACCACATGGATGCCCTGGCTCACCGCGACCAGCTCGGCGGCCTTGGGTTCGTCGAGCCGGCGGAGATCGTCGATGAAAATCCCCGTGGCATTGATCACCGCGCGGCCCCGGATCTCAAACTCCCGGCCGCTCTCGCGATCGCGCGCTTTGACGCCGGCGATCTGTCCCGCCTCTTTGATCAGCCCGACACTGGAGCAATAGTTAAGGACCACCGCGCCCAACGCTTCGGCGGTCTGGGCCAGATTCACGGCCAGGCGGGAATCGTCGAACTGGCCATCGTGATAGATTACGCCGCCGGTCAGGTGCTCCGTTTCAACGGTGGGGATCAACTCGATCGTTTCCTCGCGGCTGAGGATGCGGGAAGGATGGAGGCCCAGCTTGCCGGCGAGCTGGTCATACACCTTCATGCCGATGCCGTAGAACGGGCCCTCCCACCATTGGTAATTAGGAATGACAAAGGCGAGGTCACGGACCAGATGTGGCGCATTGCGCGTGAGCCGGCCGCGTTCCCGCAGGGCCTCCAGCACAAGGGAAATATTGCCCTGGCGAAGATAACGTACGCCACCGTGGACGAGTTTGGTCGACCGGCTCGACGTGGCTTTGGCGAAATCCTCCTGCTCGAGCAGCACGACGCGATGACCCCGCGCTGCCGCGTCGACCGCGGCGCCAAGGCCGGTCGCGCCGCCGCCGACGATAATCATATCGAAGGGTTCGGTCGCGGACTGGAGGCGGTCGAGAGAAGTGGCGCGTTGCATGTAAAGTAGGGCGGGTCTTTGACCCGCCCTACCTGGAACCGTTCACCCCGATTTTTCCCAACCCTTGGCGCGTTCGAGCGCGCGCTCCCAATTGCCACGGAGCGCAGACATTTCGGCCGGTGGCCGGGCCGGTTTGAAGGTGGCGTCCATCGCCCAGTTGCGGGTGATATCGTCGCGACTTTCCCAGTAACCGACGGCGAGACCCGCGAGATAGGCGGCGCCCATGGCGGTGGTTTCGACGTTTTTCGGGCGGACCACGGTCGTGCCCAACAAATCGGCTTGGAATTGAAGCAGAGGTTGGCTGCGGGAGGCACCGCCATCGACCCGGAGTTCCTTCAGCGAAATGCCGCTGTCCTTTTCCATGCACGCGATCAAGTCGGCCGATTGAAAAGCGATCGCTTCGAGGACCGCCCGGCAAAAATGCGCGCGGTTGGTGCCACGGGTCATGCCGACTGCCGCGCCCCGCGCATACGGATCCCAGTGGGGCGCGCCCAGGCCGGCGAATGCGGGGACAATGAACAGTCCGCCCGCATCGGGCACCGAGGCCGCGAGTTGATCGAGTTCCTGGGCCGAGCGGACCATTTGCAGCTCATCGCGCAACCACTGGATGGCGGCGCCGCCAATGAAAACCGAACCTTCGAGCGCGTATTCAGTTTTTTTGCCGATGCGCCAGGCCACGGTGGTCAGGAGGTTGTTGTGCGAGGGCACGGCTTCCGTGCCCGTGTTCATGAGCAGGAAGCAGCCGGTGCCATAGGTGTTCTTGGCCATCCCGGGGGTAAAGCAGGCCTGGCCGAACAAGGCGGCCTGCTGGTCGCCGGCGATCCCGGCAATGGGTGCACCCGCCGGATACAGTGTGCGGCTCACCTCGCCGTAGACTTCCGAACAGGACCGGACCTCCGGGAGCATGGCGCGGGGAACCTCGAGCAGCTTCAGGAGTTCGTCGTCCCACTCCCCGGTGTGGATATTATAGAGGAGGGTCCGCGAGGCGTTCGTCGCATCCGTCACGTGGATTTCCCCCGCGGTCAGCTGCCAGAGCAACCAGGTGTCCACGGTGCCGAACAGCAGTTTGCCGGCGGCGGCGCGCGCCTTGGCGCCCGCGACGTTTTCGAGGATCCAGCGGATCTTCGTGCCGGAGAAATAGGGGTCGATACGCAATCCCGTTTTCGCGGTGACCGACGGTTCGGCGCCGGCGCGCTTCAGTTGCGCGCAGTAGTCGGCGGTGCGGCGGTCCTGCCAGACGATGGCGTTGTAAACCGGTTTCCCGGTTTCGCGATCCCACACCACGGTCGTCTCGCGCTGGTTGGTGACGCCGACGCCGGCGATGGCATCGGTCGCGAGATTGGCCTTGGAAATCGCCTCGATGGCCGTGGCGTTCTGG
>CAMAPG010000118.1 GCA_945859965.1 Opitutus sp. GAS368
TGGCGGCGAGGGTCGCATCGGTGACCGCACCGGCATGTTCAACGACTGCCTGGCTCTTGGCGAATTCGGTCGCGATGTAGCGGCGATACGCCCGCAACACCAGCAGCGGGTTGGCGGGTTTGTGTTTCTCGATGTACGCGAGCACGCCACCAACGCGGTCGGGGGAAACCACGCCATCCACGATGCTCATCTTAAAGAGCTGGCGGGCGAACTGCTGGGCTTTTTTGTCGTGGGCGGCCATACGGCGCGATTAGTAAAAAGATGAAACGCGAGGCCGGGCTCAGACGTTGGTGAGTTCGCGCGTGGCTGCCTCGTTGTAACGGGCGCGCTCGGCTTCGGGGAGCTCCTTGGCCAGCACGCGCTGCGTGATGGTGACAACGAGGCGGGCGATTTCGGTCCGGGCCTCGGCGAGCATTTTCTTCTTCTCGAGCTCGATGGCTTCCTGGGCCTTGCCGATGAGGGCGTTCGCCTTGACGATCGCCTCCTGCTGCTGCTTGTCCGCGAATTCCTTGGCGGATTTCTGCGTCTCGGCAACCACCTGCTGGGCCTTCAACTGGGCCTCGCGGAGGATGGCTTCGTTCTGCTGCTGGGTCGCGGCCAGCTTGGCTTTCATCTCCTCGGCGTATTGCAGGCCGGAGGCGATCTTCTGCTGGCGCTCATCGAGGGTCGCGAGGACCGGCTTGAACGCGAATTTCCAAAGGATGAAGGCGACGATGGAAAAACTCAGGACCTGCGCGAGGATCAGCGGCACCCTGATGCCGAATTCCTGCGTGATCTTGGTGATGCCGCTGGCGGCTTCGCCGTGCGCAGCCGACGCCCCGGCCACATGGCCGCTGACTTCCGCGAGAACGAGCAGAGTGGAAAGCATGACGATAAACGTTTAAAGAGGCCGCGCCGGCGTTAACCGCCGGCGCGGAAGAAAGGACGGGAAAACTTACTTACCGAGGAACAGCGCGTAGAACGCAACGGCTTCGGCCAACGCCATACCGATGATGGATTGGACGAGGATCTTGCCGGAAGCTCCGGGATTGCGGCCAACGCCTTCAACGGCCTTGGCGCCGACTAAGCCTACGCCAATAGCGGCGGCGAGACAGCCGAACGCGCCCTGAATGCTGCCAGTGATTTCAGCGATAACGGTGATCATGGTGATGTGTATTTTTGTTGGTTGGATTTCCGCCGTCCGCACGCTTGGCACGGTCCCGGCGGGAAAGTTGAAAAGGGATCAGTGCGAGGCGCTCTTGGAATCGTGGCCGTGCCCGTCTTCCGCGTGGTCGTCGCCGTGATTGCAGATCAGGCCGATGTAAACGCTGACCAGCAGGGTAAACACGAGCGCCTGGACAAAGCCGATGAGGAGCTCGAGGAAATAGAACGGCAGCGGCAATCCCCACTTCTGGATGCCCGACATGGCGTGCAGCAAATTTTCGCCACCGAAGACATTGCCGAAAAGACGGAAGGAAAGGGAAACGGGGCGGAAGAGGATCGAGATGATCTCGATGATGCCGACGGCGAAGAAAACGCCGAACAGCGGGTAATAAATAAAGCCGGGGATTTCCTTCTTATCCGCTTTATTGCCAAAAATGTCCTTCATGACCAACGCGGGGCCCGCATAGCGCATGATGAAATAGAACCAAGCGACGAAGGACACCAACGCGAGGGCGATCGTCCCGTTCATGTCAGCATTGGCGGGGCGGATAAATTCCTTCCAACCACCAGTCGCGTGATCAGCCATGTAAATCGTTCCCACACCGGGAAAAAGTCCGCTCCAATTTTGGATCAGGATGTAAGTGAACAAACCGATCAGCAGTGGAAACGTGGCCTTGGCCACTTTGCTGCCCACGATCGGTCCCGTCAGGTTCAGAATTCCCTCCACGAGATTTTCGACCATGGCTTGGCCGCGCGTGGGAATGAGCTGGGGCCGTTTGATCGCGATGCGAATCGCGATGACGAGCACGGCTGCCACAATCCAGCTGGTAACCATGCTGTTGGTCACGGGCAATGGCCCAATATGGAAGAGGATTTCAGCCGACTGGGCCAACCCATGGCCGCCCTCAGACGCGAACGCGGGAAGCGAAGCGGCAAGAAAAGTGAAAAGGAGAGCGAGTTTTTTGACCCGTGACATGGTTGCGCTCGACGTAACGAAGGCTAGAAAGGTCAATGACGTAGGCGAACGCTCCTCTTTCCGTCAACCCTTGAAACGAGGGGGATTTCGGGTCCTGACCAAGAATTAGCTGCCCCGACCGATTTCTCCGGGCATCTTATGAAGCTTTCCGGCGACTTTCTATAGATGAAGGTTTTGCCATCGAATTAGCCGGCTGCGGGAGTCAAAAGCCGGGATTTCGCCCTTAAACCCGCACCGCAACCAGCGACCGGTAGCTCTCCGCGCGCTCCTGGAACACGGTGCGCATTTCAAAGGGCCAGCTTTCCTCGACGATCTTCCATTGGGCGTGCTGCCGGACCGCCGCTTCGACGTCCTGGAAATAAGGCTCATGGTCGGTGCGGAAATAGAGCCGTGCGCCCTCCCCTGCCCGGCCGGCGACCAGACTCAGGAAGTCCGGTTGCATCAGCCGGTGCTTATGATGCCGTCGTTTGGGCCAGGGATCGGGAAAAAGGACATAAATCGCCTTAAACGTCGCGGCGACCGGCAGTGATTCCAGGAAAAGCCGGGCTTCCGCCCGGACGAAATGGAGCCGGTCCAGGCGGGCGCGGTTGCGTTTGCGATTGGCCCGCTCAATCCGCTCCAAAATCACATCGATGCCGATAAAAAGCTCCTCGGGATGCGCCTGGGCAAACGCCGTGAGAAAATGGCCGTGCCCGCTGCCCACTTCCCACACAAAAGGCGCCGAGCCCGGCAGCAGTTCGGCCAGTTTTACGCGCAAGTCGTCGCCGCGCTGCGAGAGACGCGCGAGATGATCGGCTGTGCGGGCTGCATTTTCCACCGCGGAGCAGCTAGGCAACCGGACGCCCGCGTGCAAGCCCCCGTGTTAGGCGGATGAGCGAACCGGAATGCTGAAAAAGAAAGCCGTCCCCTGCCCCAGCGTGCTTTCAACCCACACGCGCCCGCCGTGCAGCTGCACAATGTGTTTCACGATGCTCAAGCCCAGCCCGGTGCCGCCCTTTTCGCGCGAACGGCCTTTTTCCACCCGGTAAAACCGCTCAAAAATGTGCGGCAGGTCCTCCGCGGGAATCCCCGGGCCGTTGTCGCGCACGGACGCCTCAACTTCATGTTCGCGCAGTCGCGCGGATATTTCGATATGGGAGCCCTTGGGCGTATATTTGAGCGCGTTCTCGATGAGATTTTCGAACACCTGCGTGATTTTCAGCGGATCGATCAGCAACCGACCGATCGC
Organism: Opitutus sp. GAS368; assembly: GCA_945859965.1. Taxonomy (GTDB): domain Bacteria; phylum Verrucomicrobiota; class Verrucomicrobiia; order Opitutales; family Opitutaceae; genus CAMAPG01. The sequence goes on from CAMAPG010000118.1 coordinate 3,348, forward strand.
CGGATCGATGGAAAAATCGAGGTGATGATCCACCGCGGAGGGCCGCCCGCGAAAATCGTCGATCAGGCCCGCCACCAGATGCGAGAGATCGCAGGATTCACGCCGCAGGCCGGGATTGATCGATTCCAGGCGCGAGAGCGCCAGCAGATCGTCCAGCAGCGAATTCAAGCGGTCGGTGTGCCGCTGGATCGTGGTGAGAAACCGCTCGCGATCCGCGAGCGGCATGTCGCGGTGGCCGTCAACGAGCGTTTCGACGTAACCTTTGATCATTGTCAGCGGTGTCCGCAGTTCGTGGGAGACATTGGCCACGAAATCCTTCCGCACGCCTTCGAGTTTTTTTTGCTTCGTGATGTCGTGCAGCACGAAAAGAATCCACGCGCCTTTGCCCCCGTCGAGCGGAGGAATCAGCGCGCCGGTCACTTCCACCCACGTGGAATGAATGCCTTCGACAAATTCCAGCTCCTGCTGTGCCGCGGCGCGGGATGTCCGCACCGCCTCCACGTAGGTGAGGAATTCGCGCGAGTGCAGGACCAGCTCGAGCCGCTGCTTGAGGATGTTTGGGGCGCGCGGAAAAATCGCCTGCAACGCGCGGTTCGCCAGGATGATTTGGTTGCTGTCGTTCACGATCAGCACCGCTTCCTGCAGGCTGCCAAGCGTCGCCTCGAGTTGCGCGAGATGACTGGACCGCAGTTGGTGCAAGTGCGTGTTTTCCGTGATGAGCGTGCCGATCTCCGCACACAGCCGGTCCCAATCCGACCCGAGTTTCGCCGGCTGATCCTCCCGCAAAAACGGCTGCTTCCCGGTCACCGATTGCGCGAGGCCGCGAATGGCCCGCCGGTAATCGCGCAGCTTCTGGAGCGCGACCACCAACGCCACTCCCAACGCGAGCGCAATCAGGAGGAACATGCGGCGACTTTGCGTTCGGCCATCCGGTAACCGACGCCGCGAATGGTTTCGATCCAGTCCGCTTCCAAGCCGAGTTTTTCGCGCAACCGGCGCACGTGCGTATCAACGGTCCGGGTTTCGATCTCGGTATCGTAATTCCACACATTGATCAGGAGATGCTCGCGCGTTTGCACCCGGCCCCGGCGCTCCATGAGCAATTGCAGGAGCTTGAACTCCGTCGCGGTCAAATCGAGCGGCTGGTCGTTGACCCGCGCCTCGTGACGATCCACATCCAGCACGATCTGGCCGATCTGCAACCGCTGCGGTTCGGCAGGAACGCCTTCATTAACACGGCGGAGGATGGATTGCACGCGAAGCACCAACTCTTTGGTGCTAAACGGCTTGGATAGATAATCATCGGCACCGATCTCCAGCCCTTGAATCCGGTCGTTCTCCTCGGCCTTCGCCGTCAGGAAAATCACCGGCACCCGTTTCAAATTCGAGTCGGCCCGCAGCATCCGGCAAATCTGGATACCGTTCAATTCGGGCATCATGATGTCCAGGATCACCAGGTCGGGGAGGAAAGTCCGCGCCAACCCGATGCTACCGTTGGGATTGTTGATCGCTTCGACTTGAAATCCCTTCGCCTTCAAGTGATAGGCGAGCAGATCTGTAACATCGGACTCATCGTCGACGATCAGGATTTTTTTGGGCTTTTTTGCCGTCACGGGGGAAAATTTAGCCCATGCGCCCGGACAACGACAGCCAATTTCCCGGCTGTTTCACAAATGTCACAAGCGACCGGCAATTGGTTTTCATACCTTTTGCCCCGTTCCGCCCCGCCCGGCTTCGATCATAATCATCAAAACGCTGATATCCGATGGGTTGACTCCACTGATCCGGCTGGCCTGCCCCAAGGTGTAGGGCTTGAACTCAGCCAGCTTGAGGGCGCTTTCCCGACGTAGGCCTCGAATCGAAAGAAAATCGAGATTCGGCGGGATCTTGATTTTTTCGACCTCCGAAAGCTTCACGATGTGTCGGTGCTCGCGGTCGAGATAACCGGCGTAACGCACGCGATACATGACCTCGTCACGGACGGTGGAAGGCTCACGTAAAAACTCGTTGGGCAAGGCCAGGGAGCCTACCCCCTCCTGCCCTGTCACCCGGCGAATGGCCGTAGCCCACGTCCCCCCGATGGTTGAGCTTTGCTCCAGCCATTTGACCCAATGCTCCACCCGCTCTTTTTTGGTTTCAATCAATTTTAATCTATTATTATCCAATAGATTATGATTTTTAGCATGGGCAAGAAGCCGCAGTTCAGCACTCCCGTGATTGAAAAGTAACCGATGCTCCGCGCGGCTGGTAAACATGCGGTAAGGCTCACGCGTTCCTTTGGTCACGAGATCATCGATCAGCACACCGATATACCCCTCATGCCGCTGGATAATCAGGGGGGCCACTCCCCTCGCCTTGTTGACCGCATTGACCCCGGCGACAAGACCTTGGGAAGCGGCCTCTTCATAACCGGAGGAGCCATTGATCTGCCCTGCAAAAAATAGGTTTTCGACCTTCTTGGACTCCAAGGACGGAAAGAGCTGGGTCGGCGGAGCAAAGTCGTATTCCACCGCATACGCCGGGCGCAACAACACCGCCTGCTCCAATCCGGGAATGCTATGGACCATTTCCAGCTGCACATCAAATGGCAGACTCGTGGAGAGCCCATTGACGTAATATTCGTTAGTCGACCTCCCCTCCGGCTCGAGGAAAAGCATGTGCCGGGGTTTATCGGCAAATCGGACAAATTTATCCTCGATACTCGGGCAATACCGCGGCCCGATCCCTTCAATCTCACCGCTGTACATCGCCGACTTGTGAAGATTAGCCCTCACGATCTCAGCGGTTTGCGGCGTGGTATAGGTAACCCAGCAAGAGACTTGGTTTTCGCCAGGTACCCAACCAATGCGGCGCTCGCTGGATTGTTCCACGTGGAACAAGTCGTCTTTTGACCGGGTGTCATGAAACGCAAACAGCGTCGGAGCGACGTCGCCTTTCTGTTCGTCCATCCGGCTAAAATCCAAGCTCCTGCCAAGCAAACGCGGCGGCGTTCCGGTCTTTAAGCGCTGCAGTTCAATTCCGGCTTCCAGAAAACTGGCCGACAAGGTTCGGGCACTAAAGTCGCCCAAGCGTCCGCCTTCGTTCTTGTTTTGGCCGATATGCATCAAACCACGCAAAAATGTGCCCGTAGTGACAACCACCGTTTTACCGTGGAAATCGATGTCGAGATTCGTCTGGCAGCCGATCACGCGGCCCGACTGATAAATCAGTCGAGTCACCGTGGCCTGGAAGATCTGCAGATTAGCCTGAAGCTCCAGCGTATGCTTCAGACGAAACTGGTAAGCCTTTTTATCACACTGTGCTCTCGGTGACTGAACCGCCGGGCCTTTGGATTCATTCAACAACCGAAACTGGATTCCGGTCACATCCGTGTTGATCGCCATCTCTCCGCCCAACGCATCAATCTCCCGGACCATCTGTCCCTTTGCTTGGCCACCGATCGCCGGATTACAACTCATCTGGGCGATCGTATCAATGTTGCCAGTGAGGAGTAGGGTAGAGGCACCCATCCGGGCCGCCGCCAACGCCGCCTCCACGCCGGCGTGCCCGGCGCCGCAAACGATCACATCAAACTGTATCTTGTTGTATAGCAATTGCTTAAAAATGATTAAGCCTTAACTTTACGGGTAAGCCGCCGCCAACGCAAGGGCGGGGTTATTTGCCGATGCAAAATGTCGCAAACAACTGGTCGAGCATCCGCTCATTATCGATCTTGCCGGAAATTTCCCCAAAGGCTTCCAGCACGCCGCGCAAATCGCTCGCGAGGAGTTCCACCGGTTCATTCGCCGTTACTTTATTCCGGGCCGAGCCGAGCCCTTCCCGCGCCCGGGCGAGGGCTTGGGCGTGCCGGGCATTGATCGCGACCAATTCGTCGCCGATTTCCGGCTGAAATGCATCCGCCTGTTCGGTGATCGCCGCCGTGAGATCCTCCCAACCCGCGCCGGTGAGGGCCGAAACGCGCACGACCTTCAACCCCGCGGGCGTTTTTGTCGGGGATGAACCGGAGAGCAGGTCGGTTTTGTTCAGGACGACCAGCGTAGTTTTGTTTCCGATACGCGCGAGCAGGGGAGGAGACAGCGGCGGCGCCGGTTGCGTCGCATCGAGGACGAGCAGGAGCAGGTCCGCCTCCGCGATGCGTTCGAAGGTTTTTTCGATCCCGAGTTTTTCCAGCGTGGCCGGGGCGGGATTCAAACCGGCGGTGTCGATCAGGCGCAGCGCGTGCGCGCCCACGATCAAACGTTCCTCGATAAAATCGCGCGTCGTGCCGGGCTCCGCGCTGACGATCGCGCGCTCGTGGCCCACCAGGCGGTTCAACAAACTGCTTTTGCCCGCGTTCGGGGCGCCAATGATCACCGTCTTGATTCCGTCGCGCAGCAATTCCCCATAGTGACTCGTCGCGAGCAGCCGGTCAGTTTCCACCGCCAGGCGCTGCAGAGTCTGTGCGACACTTTCCCGATCCTCCGCGGGAAGATCCTCCTCGGGAAAATCGATGTACGCTTCAACGCGCGCCAACACTCCCAGCAGCGTATCAACCAGAACCGTCATTCGTCGTCCCAAGGCTCCGCGCAATTGTTGATTGGCCGCCGCGAGCGCGCGTTCGCTGCGCGCGTGAATCAGGTCCATCACGGCTTCCGCCTGGCTCAGGTCCATCCGGCCGTTGAGAAATGCGCGTTGCGTGAACTCGCCCGGCTCCGCCGGCCGGCAGCCGCGTGCGTAAAGATCCTCGAGGATTTTTTGCGCGATAAACGGGTTCCCGTGTCCGGAAATCTCCAGGGAATCCTCGCCAGAATAGGAGTGCGGCCCCGCAAAAAAAGTGACGAGCACATCGTCGAGCAGCGCGCCGTCACATTCGCGATAGTCCGCATGGCGCATGACGCGGGGCGGGGGAGCGTTCCCAAAAAGATCCCGGGCCAGCTGCGGAGTGTCGGGACCGCTGACGCGGATCACAGCGAGCGCAGCCGTGCCGGCCGGGGTCGCGAGCGCGGCAATCGTATCGGTGGGACGCGGCATGGGCCGTGAACCAAGGCACGGCGCGGGCTCACGCCAAGTCAAAAGCCGGTGAGAGTGAGTGAACTGGGACTTTCAACCTCTCAGGGGAGGTCGGCGGCTGTAGGCCACCTTGTTGAGGTGGCCTGCCCTCCATAGGGCTCGGCGAAGGAGGGCGGCCAAGTCACCGACCTGGCCTACAACACGATAAACGCCGGAAAGAGTCATAGCCCAAATTCTCGCTACGCGGAAATACCCGTTTTTTGGCTAAAAACGTGAAATTTGGCCATATTTTGGGCCAAAAACCCCTAAAAAGGCCTAAAAAGCCCAAAAATTCTTACTCCGCCGGCGCGCCGGTGACGACCGTTCCGCCCGAGATTTTTACTTTCTCGAGAATCGCCTTGGAGATCTTTTCCGCGAGTTCGGGCTTTTCCTTGAGCGCAGCCTTGGCGGCGTCGCGACCCTGACCGACCAAAGCA
>CAMAPG010000119.1 GCA_945859965.1 Opitutus sp. GAS368
GATGAGACTGAGAACGTGGACATCACGACCGCTTCCTCCGCTGCCGTTGCCGGGGCCGGCCGGCTTGGGGCGGTTTGAGCGCTCAGGGCGGGAATCGTGACCAGCAAAAGGCCGCTCGCAAGCAGCCGACGAAACAAAGGGGCGTCTGATTTCATACGGTGTGGGGTTTGGGTAACCGCTCCTACGTGGGGTAAGATCAACGGTTCTACCGTCAATTCTAACACGTCCCTTCCCCAATAAACATGGGAGTTCGTGCTCTTTCATGGCGAATCGTAGCATGCGACGGACCCGCGTTCCCCGCGTCGTCCAGCTGGCCATGGCAGACTTAGTTGCCGGCGCGAAAGGTGAATAGATCCGCCTTCTGCAAAAAGAATTCCAAGCGGACTGCCCGACCTTGGAGCGATTCCATTTTGGTCTTCGTCCATTGCACGCGGTGATTGAGTTCATCGCCCGTAAATGCGGTGCAGTCCTCGTAGCCAAACCCGGTGATCGGCTGCCGGTTCTCATCCACGACCCGCACCCGGATGACCCCGTCCCGCGCACTGCCATTGATCACCAGCGAGCCTCCCGGCCACCGGATATCCCGGGTTGCGACGACGCCGCCGTGCTCGGGACCTCGCAATGAGATAAATCGCTCCTTGGGAAGTTTGGCCAATCCGATACAGCCTCGCCGGGCCTGCCCCAACCGGCGGTTTTCCTCCGCCCCATGCGGGCCGTCGTTCCCACTGTAGTAAATCCACCACTCATCCCCAACCTCGACCCAGTTGCCCACCAGGATCATGCCATCATCCCATGTGCCGTCACGGCCCAGGGGGATCAACCGGGGCCGGGTCGGCAGCCGGTCGAAGTCGATCCCGTCCCGACTGAAGGCCAGCTCGGATTGGATGTCGGTGTTCCATTTAAATTGTTCGATGAAACCCCAGTAAATGCCTCCGTAAAGTTGGGCGGTCATCCCGTAGAAAGCGGTGAACGATGCCTGGGCGTCGAGTTCGTCCGGAATCAGGATATTCTGGGGCTGGGAGCTCCATTCCGACCACAAGTCCCGGCTCGCCATGCGCGCAATCCGTCTCGGCTCCCCGGTTTCCCAGCTGGCTTTCGCGATTTCGCGCTCGAATTTCTTTTTCGACCGGCAATACAGCACGTACTCCCGGCGCTGGGGATCGTAGACCAGGGAATTGGCGGTGTCGCTGTGCATCGTCACGAGACGCGTGGAGCTGGCGGCGTCCCAATGGATGCCGTCGGGCGAGCCCAGCAGATTTATCCCGCCATGATCCTGCGCAATCATCAGGTAACGAAAGCCCCGGCGCGCGGACTCGGGCGCGTCGACAATACCCGGAGATGCGCCCAGCCAGACAACATTGTTGGCCTTGGTTCCGTTCCATTCCAGCAGCCCAAGGTTGGGCATCGTCCAATGCATGCCGTCTGTCGATTCGGCATAGGAAATGGCGTAGGAACCGCGCTGCCCGGTCTTGTCCAACATGGAGGCTTGGTACCACATGCGGAAAAGCCCGGTCTCGGCATCCCGCCGCACATTGACGTAACCCGCGGTCGGTTTCACAACGTGACGGAGGTCCGCTTCGCCCGGTTGGAGCAGAACGGGATTTCCCTCGTATTTTTTGGGCTGGTGCAGCGCGCGGACCACCAGCTCCTTCGAGCCATCCTGGAAATTCACCGCCCAGCGGTTATCGACGATGTAATCGTCCACGAAAAACTGGGGTGTGGTCCCAATCTCGACCGGTTCCGCGGGCACAACCGCGGCGGAGGCCACCGTGCCAAGCGCCAGAAACAGGGCGCAACGGCCGACCATGAGAAATCCAACCACGGCTGAACCCGAAGGAGCGAAGCAGCAGAATCCGGACTTAGCCGCTTTGCTCCTTGGTGTTCCTCTGCCGAACGCTGGCTCTGACGCAGGGGTAGTTGAGTTCATGCGGAAAGATGATTGCTAAACCGGCTCGGGTTTTCCGGCCTGCGCGATGCGGCACTCGCGGTATTGCCGCGGGCTCACGCCCAAACGCCGGCGGAAGACTTTCGAAAAATGAAACGGATCCGGGAAACCGCACGCGTTGGCTATCTCCGCCACGTGCAGATGCGAGGACTGCAGCTGCTGCTTGGCTTTTTCCAGGCGGCACTGGAGGAGAAACTCCTTGTAGGAATAACCAGTGGTCTTCGAGAAGACGCGGCTGAAATGCGTGGCGCTGCATTCCAGATGGGCGGCCAGCTCGTCGCGCGAAATAGGCTGGTTGAAACGGGCCTCGATGTACGCAATCGCCTCCTGCACGATGCGGTCCTGGTAGGCATTTGCCCCCGGCACGAGGTCGATGGTCCGCTCCACCGCCGCGCGACTGAACTCGAGCAGGCGATCCCTGGTGTGCAGGCGATCGATTTTCGCGACGATCCGGCGGCTGTGCTCCGCGAGTAGATCGGTCGAGGCGCCGGCGTTGAACGCCGCGCGGTTGCCATTGGTTAGGACCTGCAGGATGCGCAGCTTGAAATAGGAAAAACGTCCGTTGGTTTCCGCCGCGATGAGGCTTTGGATGGTCTCGAAGTGTTCCTGCGCCGAACGGCGGTCGCGCGTCTGGATACCCGCCATGAACTGTGCGCCGAGATACCAAAGATTGTTGTTGAGCGACATGAGGGTTCTTGGCTCAACCGGCCTGGAAAGCGGGTACGCGAAAATGGCGCCACTCCTCCGCGCGATGAAATCCGGCGCCGCGGTGCGGGGTCGTCGAGGAAAACATCGGCGGGCGGTTCGGACCGCAATCGTAGCGGCAGAAGGAAAACTGCCACACGCTCTCCGCGCGCGTGAGTTCTGCCGGCACCAGCGCCTCGACGGGAATTTCCATCGCGACCCGCCATCGTCCGCGCTCTGGCTGCGCGGCGACCCGGGCCGTGAAATGTGGCCGGGCGAGCATGTACCGCTCCACCCCATTTTCGCGCGGCGCGTGGAAACGCGGATAATGCAGATCGAGAGTCACTCCGTTCGGGGCGACATGAAATTCATAATAGTCAGGCCGTTGCGTATGCCGGAGGAAAACCTCGAACACATCACCCAAATCCCACAGCCGATCGTTGTGCTGGCGCGCATCGGTCATGATGTCGTCATCCAGCAGCTCGGCCAGCACGATCAACGCGGACGGCGTGCTCACCATCCAGACCTTCCCCGGCCGCAGGCCCATGTCGGGCTCCGCCATCCAAGTCTGCGCAAACGTCATCACCGGCACACCTTGCAGGTCCGAATGTGGCCAGTCGGCCGCCGCAAACCAGCGGTCGGTCTCGGCACGCGCAAACTGGACGATCAGCGGGGGCATCGGGGGTAAAAGGAGGCGGAATCGGTGAGCAAGCTTCGTTCCGACTAAGTCGATGATAGGGGCGCCGGGGGGAGGTTGACAAGATTGCCAAAAAATAGCCGACCAAAGCCTGATACGGCGAAAAGGCATGTTTTTTCTCTGCGCTCTCCGCAGCCTCCTGTAAAATCGATCATATGCCGAAGCGTTCACGGTTCTGTCGGAAACAATCCGTGTTTTTACAGGAGGTCGCGGAGGGCGCAGAGGACGGATGAGGCCGGGCAGGAAAAGTCATTTTGGAAAGGTCCTACGAGTCTGCACCAGGCAGAATCAGGCGCGAAACGCCGTCGGTCAGCTTTGCCGCGTGGAAATTAACGAGAAGGCCGAGCGGAACGTTGAGCAGCTTCATATAACTCAGAAGCTGCGCCTTGTGTATGGGGAGCACATGTTCGACCGATTTTGCCTCAACCAGGACCCATTCCTCGACCAAGACATCGCAACGCAGTGCTTCGTCCTTAAAGAACCCTTTATAGGAAATGCGGACAATTCTTTGATTGGTTGCCGCGAGCTTGCGCAGTTCAAGTTCGCGCATCAAACACCACTCGTAGATCGACTCGATCAACCCCGGCCCTTTGTCACGATGCACCTCGATCGCCGCTCCGATGATCGATTCCGTCAACTTCGAGGCTTTGGGAAATAACGGATGCATGCCTGTTGTCTGCGACGTCCGCGTGTTCCTGTAAAATCCATTCCGCATCATGGGTGCTTTCATGGCACGCCTGGAAAGCACCCCGTGTTTACAGGCCGGCCCCCGCGGTCGCAGAGGAGAGATCCGGCGCGCAAACTCCAACTAGCGTCGCTGCCTTGAGTAAGTGGATCGTGGATCGCCCTCTGCTACCTCTGCTTCCTCCTGTAAAATTCATTTCTGCTCCCGAAGCGCCTCCCAGCGGGCTTTCAAACCGGCCAGCCGGCCTAGGCGCGGCGTTAGTCCCGGCTTGTGCGGATCCGACTGGGCAAGATCAAAAAATTCGTAGACATCGAACCCGGCGAAGCGCGGATCGCGGGCCACGAGTGCAAGGTCGTCGAGATATTCCGCCAGTTCAGCGGCGCGGCCGATGTAACGGTTCAACGTGACCGGCAGGTGATGTTGATTGGAAACCGCGAGCATTTCCGCCGCCACCGGATCGGCGAGCATCCGCGCCAACCGACTGCGTTGCGTGGATTTCGCGCCGAGGGGATCCTCCGCCGCTTCAAACCAGCTGGTGCGCAAATAGATTTCGTCGACCAGGCCTTCCTCGATCCAGCGGCGCCACTGGAAATCGATATTGCCGGGGATGCCGTTCTGCTGGCCGACCACCCGGTCGGGCCGAAACGCCTCCGCATGCAAATGCACCTGCATTTTTTTCCCACGCGCCCGGACCAGAGCCGAGGCCTCGCGCAGGAACTCCGTATAGATATCGCCCCGCACCGCCGCGAGCTTGACCGGATCGATGGGGCCCGTCCCGTACTTCTCGAGGTACGCGGCCAGCACCGGCGGATTCCAACCGTAGGCTTCGGGCTCGTCGGAGAGACAGCCGTGGGCCGAGATGCGCAAATTCACCCCGTCGACTCCGGCATCCAGCATCGCCTTTACCCAGCCGAGCCACAGCGCGCGGACCTCGGCATACGCTTCGCAGGGAATCGCCGCCAGGTATTCATTCTTCCCGCGGGCGATACCGATAAAGCCTCCGGCCGCCCCCTTGCCCAGCAGCGCTTGTTCGGCAAATTCATCCTCGCCCGAAAAGGCCTCCCACGGATTTTTCTTCACCCCTTTCCAAGGCTGGTCGAGGGACACCGGGATATGGCCTAACCCCATGTCGTATTCCAATCCATAGGTGCGGAAATCCCGCGGCTGGATCCAGGCCGCGGCATGCGTGGCCACGACACAATCGAGTGGTTTTCCGCCCTCGCCGAAAACCTCGACCATGCCCACGGGGGTGTTGCGAAAATCACCGGTGCCTTCCGCCCAGGTGGTCGTCAGCACAACAAACGGCTCCTTCAACTCCAGGCCGGTCAGGCGCACGACCCGCACGCGATCCCCGACCCGTGTCAGGATATTGCCATGGTAATCGCGCACTTCGTGCGTGGCGGTCTCGAGTCCCACGGAACCCGACGGGACCAAGGCCACCGGACGGTACTTGAAATTATCCTGGCTCACCCAAATCCGCAGGTGTTCCGGCCGCAACCGGGTCTCGGCGGCATCGGATTTGACGAGCCGGATTTCGCGAATGAGTTCCGTCTGCTGCGCGGCTCCGGTGGAAGGACGCCGCTGCATCCGCATCTCTGGGTGGCTCTCGAGGAAAGGGATCACCTGCTGCACCGTGCCGCCGATGCGGCTGAGTTTCGACTTCGAGCCGGCCTCCGGCGAACCGGTAGGATACGTGCCTGACAGGCCGCCATTGTAAGGTTTCAACACCCCGTAGATTTCCAGGCCGCGGGCATGCGCCACTTTCACCGCCGCCCGGAGCGGTTCGCCGAGCGTCGCAATCGTCTGCGGACCATAGGTGGCCCAATGCGCCTCCCAGACATTCCCGTGCAGGGGATCGCCCGGCTTCACTTCGCCATAGTACATCCAGTTCACCCGCCGCGCCCCGAGGTCCTGGATGGCCCCGATCATTTGATCGAGCCGAGGGGCATCGAACGGGCCTTTGCAGATATCGTCGGGAAAATCGACCGTGACGTTGAGTTGCATAGAATGAGTAGCCGGAGTCGCGGCGAACGTGTCCGCCCCGAGGACCGCGAGGCCCAGCAGGAGCGTGGAGAGATGCTTCATGGCTTAGCCGGGGCGCGAATGTCGGAGGGAGCAGAACCTTGCGCAGCGGAACTGCGGCAAAATCAGGCGCTGGGTTTTGCGACCGACCGCAGCAGATCGACACTCGCCTGAATAATGCGGTCCGTCGTGCCTTTGGCCGGGGCTGTCCGGAATCCGTCGTGCATGAGCAGTTTCCAAAACGAGGACGTCTCATAACCCCCGCGGTCGATTTCATCGTCCGTGCCGATGTAGCCGAAGAGCCCGTTGGTGTCGCCGCAGATGAGGTTGTGGGCAAACGGGGAGCGCACCCGGATGTTGCGGCCAGTGATCGTAAAGTTTTCGCCGGGCGAAATCAGGCAGCCCACATCGCCGATCCGGACGGCCCCAAGAGGGAGCGGCAGCGACGGGCGCGGTTTTTCGCCGGCTTGTAGCATCCGCAGACCTTCGCGGATGTGATCGATCTGCAGCTGGACGCCCACGACCCTCAGCGCCGGAATGAGCTGCTCGGGAAAATTGACCCCGTCAAACCACGTGGCCGCCGGGTCGTCCTTCAACTCGTCGATGAACGCCAGGCGGGTGGACAATTGACGCTCCAACTCCGCACGTGAAGCCATCGCCTGACACTCGATCTGAATGGTCCGGAATTCGCTCAAGAGCGGTTCGCCGCGCACCGGGATCAGCGTGGGCAGTGCCTCCACGGCCGCGCGGCCCAGCCGGGCACCCGTGCGTTTGGCCTGGGCGGGCGTGCCGAAGATGTGGTGGCAATTGACGTCGCCGCAAAATCCCTGGACGTACATCGCCGGTGCCCCGCCGAGTGCTTCCTCGATGTGTGCCCGCGCCGTTCCGACCCAGTCGGGCGAAATCATGCGGTCGTTGACCATGGTCGCGGGATGCGAGCAGAAATTGAAAATCGCGCCCAAGGGTTTGCCGTCGGGACGCTCGAACCGCACGAGACCGACGGTGGGGTCATAATATTTCCCGTTCTGCAGTCCTTCGCGGTGACTGCGGCTAAACTTAACGCCGCCGGCCGGCATCGGGGAACGGCGGTTATAGCTGATCGAGTCACAAAAACCCCGGCCCGCCCAGACCTTCACGGGCTGGAGTTCGGCAATGGCCTGCCGCCCGGCCGCGATGTAGGAATCCATCCACCGCTTCCGCTCCTGCGCCATGAATTGCGGGTCGTTTTTCGACGTATCGCACACACTGCTGCCGGTCAGCGCCGAGCCCGGGACGGCTCCGCTGGAATGCGTCTGGCTGGTGGAAAAAATCACCTGATCGCGGCGCAGCCCCAGCCCGCCCGCGATTTCGTCGCGATAGACGTCGGTCCCCTTGATCGTTTCACCGATAAGGTCCGAGCCAAACCAGAGCAGCCGGCGGCCACCCTCGTCCAGGGCGATGCAACGAGCCAGCAGCGGCAGGTCGAGTTCCGTGACGCTGGGCGTGCTGCCCCAGGCGCCAAACTTCGGATGAATCTTAGGAGTGATATCGAAACCAACAATGCCGGCCTTTAACATGGGGGTGTCTGGGTTGAGATTAAAATGAATGATCGAAAAAAACGGCTCACGCTCCGGGCTTGATCACAAGTTTGGTGACCGCGCTGCCTTCCGCGCCCTTGCGAGGGATGAGCAGGTATGCGCGCCGGGGCAGCTTCGCGGTCTTCGGATCGATCTCCCAGAGATCGCCGCTGTTCGCGATGTAGATCGCCCCGGCTTTGTCCACCGCAATGGCATGTGGATAACCGAATCCCTCACGGTCAGTCCACACCTCGAGCAGCCGACCCGTGCGATCGAGCCGCAGGACCGCGTTGTCCACTCCGCTCGAGCCATAGATCAATCCATCGGGCGCCGCATAGAGTCCATCGACCGAATGCAATCCCGGCCAGACCGCCTGCACCCGGCCCATCTGGTCGAACACCTGGATGCGATCGTTCTCGCGGTCCGTCATGTAAAGCAATCCGTCGCTGCCGAGCGTGATCCAATGGGGGGTGTGAAACTCACCGGGAGCCGTTCCGCGCACACCCCACTCCATCAGGTACTCGCCCTTGGCGCTGAATTTGACGATGCGGGAATTGCCGTACCCGTCGGTCACGAAAAACTCGCCGGAGGGCACGACGCACACCTGCGTGGGTTGGGAAAAATGCTTCTGGTCGCACCCTGTTTTTCCGTCCACGCCGAGGGTCAGCAGGAGTTTTCCCTCCGGATCGAACTTCATCACGAGATGCCGGCTCACGTCCGTGATCCAGACATTGTCCCACAGATCGATGTGCAATCCGTGCAGCCAATAGCGCGTCGCCATCGGGATCGGCACCGGCCCGCGCAGGTCGTAGGCGATGCTCTTCTGCTGGACGTCCGCCCCCACTTCGCGGCACAGCCGGCCGTCGGGATACAGGCAGAGCAGCGGTTGATCGCCGCGGTGCGCCACGTAAACGAACCCCCGCGAATCGACATCCACTCCGATAACGCGATCGAGGGTGATCGAGGATGGCAGGCGGGGCCAGTCAGCCACGCGCTGAAGTTTGGACTGGGCAGTGGTCGTGAAAGACGCGGCGCGAAGGGGGTTCACGGAATGATTAAAGTGAGGGATTGGTGAGCATCGTCAACGGCATCGTTGGCGGGGAGTGGGGTCTTTTGAAATTAGGCTGATAGTGTAGGCCACCTCGTTGAGGTGGCGCCAGGTTC
>CAMAPG010000120.1 GCA_945859965.1 Opitutus sp. GAS368
GGGAGCGTGGCGTGCCACGGATGGGCAGGCGGCGATCGACACTTCAGGAGAGTTGGGTGTGGGGGTCTTGTTCAATGGACCGGCTGAGTTACGCGATCTGCTCGTTCGGGAAAATCGGAAGGACTTTCTCAAGTGCCTGACCGAGAAAATGCTGACTTACGCATTGGGGCGAGGTGTGGAGCCTTACGATCGCTGTGCGGTGAATCGGATTCTTCAGGAGTTGGACAAGGGTGGGAATCGGTTTAACACCCTGGTCAACGCCATCGTGACTAGCGTCCCTTTTCAGAATCGGCGAGGGGAGGGGGGGCGCTAATTTCAGATATCCTGAGTGCACCCTCGTGCAAGAGCACGTAGTCAGGAGTGGAATGAGGAGGAGCCGAAGCTTAGGGCGTTTTCTGGCTTCCCACCTTCCCATGGCTCGGCCTCAAATGGAGCCATGCCACCGGTCCAATTCCCGATATTCCCGGCGGGGTAGAAGGTAGGTCTGAAGCGGGGCGGTTCTCACGAGTCAGGTTGGGTTCCCCCAAAATCCGGCAGCCGCATTTTGGTTTTAGCAGGCCGAGATCCAGAAAACCCTGGAACCAATCGACAGCCCCGGTGGGCACCTTGCGAAACGATGATCTAAGTCCGGCGGCCTGCTAGGGGTGAAAATGGGCTCTTGCGCTCTGGGGGGACATTGCCTAGTGTTCGCCCCTTCTTGGAGGGGTTGGTAGCTCAGTCGGTAGAGCAGCGGCCTTTTAAGCCGTTGGTCGCGGGTTCGAATCCCGCCCAACCCACCACTCTTCCACACCTGGTTCAGAGGGGTTTTCTCATTGCCTGAGATTCTCCGGACCGTCATGGTCACCTCGCTTTGAAAATGCAAATTCCTGTCAGTTTCTTTTGCGCTGCGGTTGTCTGTTCGGTTGCCATTCTCCCTAGTGGGCGCGGTGCGGTGCTGGCGGGGGAACAGATCAAGATCACGGTCTCCGAAACCGGTGGGCTGGAAGCGATCGAGAACCATCCGGCTTCGGAGGTTTACCGGTTTAGCTCCGATGCCTTTACTATCGCGACCGATCTTGGGGAGTTTTCGAACGGCTCAACCCGCCCAAGCGCCGTGACCAAGGATCCGGAGCGACTGATCTACCACTACGAATTTAGCCCGTCCGGCCAACCCGAGGCCGCGGTGCTCAGCGCGGATCTCATCTACACACTCAAGCGCGATGACGCCTTTCTTCGCCGTCAACTCATCCTCTCCAACACAACCCCGTTGCGATTGAAACGCGTCGTCCTTGGGAAAACGGCTTTCGCCACTCCGGCTCCCGAGGTGGTTCACTATGTGACCTTCATTGCGGCGCCCACCGTGGAGATCATCCGCCATCAGCGGGGCGGATGGTTTACCGGGATTGAGAATCCGTTCTTTCAAGGCGTGCTGGATGAGAGAGGCTTGGCTCTTAGTTACGATCCCGGGTTGATCCTGAAAGCTGGAGAGGGTTACGCCAGCGAGCCGCAATTTCTGGGAGTCTATAAGAAGTCCGGTGTTTTGATCGAGGACAGCGGACGCGACTTCCGCTACAATGCCAACGGTTCGGGCTACAAGCCTCTCGATCGAAACGAGAACCGCGCCCTGCGCGCCTACGCGCTCGATTACCTCAGCCCGGCGCAGAAACGGTTTCTCAATATCAACTATCAGTTCTTCCATCCGCTCCCCCAAATGCCGCGCACGGAGCAGGACTTGGACTACTTCAAAAAAACCATCGACACCTTCTCCGAGATCGATGGCGACATGATCATCTTTAAGCCGCTTCACCCGTACCGAAAGCCGGATGCAGGCCGGCCGTTCTGGGACGTGGTTCCCGACGACCCGCGGCATCCGGCCCGGCAAGTGGTCGACTATGCTACGGGCTTGGGGATATCGTATGGATTTTATATGGGCATCGCCGCTCATGGTGGGGAGGGGAATGCCGCTGGATTAAATTTCCGGCCCGACCAACCGACCTGGAAAAAGAGCGACGCCGCGGGCCGACGCGCTCCGGATAATTGCCTGGCTTGCGACGATTTCTACGAGTGGTGGTTCAGCGTGCAGAACAACACCATCCAGAAATACAAACTGCGCAACTGGAGTTGGGATCCCAGTCTCGGGTCGGGCATGAACTGTCACGATGAATCGCACGGGCATTTCGCCGATCAAGGAGGCTACAAAGGTTGGCGGCGTTGCCTGGAGCTGATGCGGCGTCTCAAGGCCGAAAACCCAGGCCTCTTCATCCAAGGCTTCTATGGCACCAAGAACTTCGGTCTTTGGGGGCTCAAGCATGTGGACCAGTCCGAGGTGTATAACGAACAGACCATCATCGTGAGCACTCGACACAACCAAATCAGCGATGACCGCCAGAACGCCGACGGGCTGCGGTTTCAGAATTACTGGAGTATGCGCTTCCGGTTCACGCCGGCCATGATCGGGCATGCGTTGGTCCATCGGATCAGCGAAGGCGGGTTTGATCCCGAGTTGATCAAGGCCTGGGATTATGACGGCTGGAAATACAGCGTGATGTCGTCGCTCGCCGTGGCCGGGTCCGTCATGCCGACCATCCTGCCTTATCAGACCGATCTCGTTCCGGGCTATGCCGAGTTCTACAAGAAATGGATGCGCTGGGCCCGGGAGAATTTCGACTATGTGAACACGACCGAGCCTTTCGGCGAACAGGTCCAGCCCGGCGCGGTGGACGGCTATGCCCGGATCAAAGGCGATCACGGGTTCATCTTCCTTTTTAATGGCAACCCGCGACCTTCCCAGATCACGTTTCAAGTCGGGGACGAGATCAACCTCCAAGCCAAAGGGGATTACGAATTCACGGAGCTTTATCCTTCTGAGAATGGCCAGCGGGTGCTGGATGACGCTGGCAAATCGCATTGGGCCCTCGGTGAGACCGCGCGCATCACCGTGCCCGCCAACGGCTGCTTTCTTTTCGAGTTGCGAAAAATCAAAGCGTCGGCCGCCCCGGTCCTGCTCGGCGCCGAAGGGACGGTGAGCCAACCGGACGATCGGCTGGTCATTGGGGGCGTCCAGGGTAAGCCCGGCCACCGTCTGGCCCTGCGCGTCCGGGTAGCCCGCCCCGCGTCCGTGCGGCGCGTCACGGTCAACGGAGTCGAACAGGCCTTTTCCAGGTCAGACCAGGAGATTGTTTTGGATTTGCAGTTTGCAGGAGAAAAGTATGTGCGCGAATTAGACGCCTGGGTTCAGGCCGATGGCCGGCCGTTCGATTTCCCTTATCATCCGCCGCAGCGGGACCTCGAGCTCGCCGCGAGCTTCACTCCTCGCGCGGAGGTCGCGGGCCTTCTGGAGAAGGCCAAGCCGAAGAATTTCGCCGAGCTGGGGGCCAAGATCGCCCGATGGCAGCAGCCGGAGAGCAAGAAACAGGCGTCCTACCAATATCACAACTTCATCTGCGAACGGCCGGAGCGGCTCTGGTTGATCTTGCCCTTTCTCAGCCGAACGGAGGTCGCCGTGACAATCAACGGTTCGAAAATCACTTCGCTGCTGTTTGACCCGGCCTCGAGCAGCGCTTTTCTGGACGTCACGGATCTTGTGAAGTATGGCGGCGAGAACCGAGTGACCCTGGCGTTCAAGGAATTGGCGCCACACCAGTTCATGGGCCCCTTCCTCTTGTATCCGGAGGAGGCCGCCACGGACCGGGTGCTGCCGGTACCAAGGCCGATGGAGAGGCGGGTTGTTTACGGGCGGTCGCTCGTTCCGCCGCCGCCGCGCCGTTACCAGCCCGGCGCAGCCCCCCGGGTGACCGAGGCCCGGATGATGGATCGCGTGACGTTGCAGTCGGACGCCGAGTTGCGGGTGCAGCTGGACCGATCTCCGCAGGAGATCCGCCGGGTCATGTATTTTGAATCCGGCTTTGGCTGGATGGGACAGCATGCCCTGAACTACAGCAAAGAGCTCGGAACGTGGACGGCCCGAGTGACGCCCGGCGGCCGAGCCAGCATCCAGGAGAACGAATACATTTACGTCTGGGCAGAGGGTACCAACGGCCTGCGCAGTGAATACGCACCGGTCAAAGTGGGCTGGGATTTTATCGCCCGACGGGGGCGGTGAGATGGATCAGCGCGGAGGGGTGATGTCGGCGATCAGGTAATAGAGGGTGGGCGGTTGCAGTGTTATCTCTTGAGCGCTCCCGGTCGGCTCTGTCGGGTAGCCCTTGAAATCGAGCGATGGAGAAGGCCGGTTGGGTCGCTGAACACATCCATTGTCCTGTCCCAAGTGCGGCTCCACGATGAAAATCATCGGGTTCATCGAGCGACATCAGGGCGAGGTGATCGAAAAGATTCTCCGGACCGTCATGGTCACATCGCTTTGAAAAAGCAAATTCCTATCAGTTAATCAGTGATTAACAGTCACCACCCGGTAAAAGCACTGCGTCGTGAGGCCGCTCAAAACGTCCGGAACGGACATGACCTCACCCGACGCAACTTGCGCCGGGGCGAGTTCTGTCCAGAGCGGAGCCTCCAGCGCGTCTTTGTATTCCGCGCGGTAGTTCACGTAATCCAGGATCGCCGGCTGCCCGCTCTGCAGCCGCGACAGCGCGATCATGCCGTTGGTCCCGTCCAGCCGGAAGTTGCTATGCAGCTCTGACAGTGTGGACCGATCGGTCTGCCCGTCACAGAAAATGACCTTGAATTCATGCGCAGCGACGGAGGCGTTGCTTGGAAACGCCCACTGCGTCAGGTCTGTGAAACTGCCGGCCAGATAGAGGCCCTGGAGATTGACCGCGTTTGACCCAGCATTGTAGAGTTCGACCCAGGGTTCATACTGGCCGCTGTTGGCGGCGCGAGTTCGGACGTTGAGCGGTTGGACCTCGTTGATCCACAGTGGTGGAATCGGCGCCAGGGTGTTGGTCACAGAATTGACGGCGCCGGGCGTAAAGAGCGCTGGTGTGGCCGGCCGCAGGTTGAACACGGGCCTGAAGCTGCTGTCGAAGTAGGCCGCTAAGGTTGGGGTGTTGCCGGGCCGGGCGCGGTCGCCGGGTAAATGTTCAGCCGGGTGGCGTTGGTCAGGCCGCCGGTATAAGTGGCAAAACGCCAGACAGGGACAGCGGCCCAGTTGCAGGGCCGGCTGTTATCCTGTGCGGGATCGATCAACTGCCATGACGCGCCGGTCTCATTCGGGGCCGCGAGCCACGGCGCTGGATGTTCGTACCGGACCTTGTCGACAACGACATCCAGCGCGCGCGTTGCGCCGGGCCTGATGAGCGTGAGCGTGCCGCCATTGGCCGGCAGGATGCCTGGGAAACCGTCGAAGACCGCATTCGAGTTGCCATAGAACGCACTGAACGACGCACGATCTTTGGCCAACACCAGGTAACTGCGGGGGAGCATCGCCGTGCCGGGCGGGAAGGTGTAGCCCAGCTCGTTCAACTGCCATCCGGAGAGATCGAAACTGAACTCACTAGAGCTGTTGAACAACTCGAGATACTGAGCGTTGGTGGCCCCTGAGCTGAACATGATTTCATTGAGGAGGACCAGACCCCGCCCCGAGGGATTAACCACGGTCAGGGTGGCGTTGGAACTGACGACACTGCCGATGGCATTGAACACGACCACACTGTACATGCCACTTTGGTCGAACTTGAGGTCCCTGAGGAACAAGGTTTGATTCGTGGCTTCTTCAATGGCCTTGCCGCCGTAGCGCCACTGGTAACTGATCGGAGTCGATCCGCTCGCAACAACACTCAGCGTGGCGGTGGTGGTGAACTCAGCTTTCAGGCTGGCAGGCTGAACAAGGATGGCGGGAACTGCGCCACTGCCCAAGGCGGCACCTGGGCTGGGTGCGGCCGCCGTCCAGTTGACGGGATCATTTCCGTAGGCTGCCGGCTCGATTCGCTGGAGGGACGGCCCGTTTCCGTCAGCGGCGACGGGCCACGACAGCGTGTCGGCGTAGCGGACCGCATCCATCGTAATGTAATCGACACCATTGGTGTAAGGCGGTCGGGGCCACTGCAGTTCCAGGAGTTCACCGTTGTGCTGCAGGCTCCCCGCGAACGGCCCAAACACGGGCACATCCAGCGGCACGCCATACTTCGTCCGGAAGGCAACGGGATCGATGCCCACGATGAGCACGCGGCCCTTGGCGGCGATCTGGCTCCCGGTCGGAAAGTCGAACTCCAGACCCGCCAGTTTCCAGGTATTGGTGGGAGACGCCAGGTCGTAGAGCGGCACGCTGGCGTCACCCTTATTCTGAAGTTCAATAAACTGCTCTTGCCGCGGCGGCGGACGATACATGATCTCGCTGATGACCACCGAGCCAACACGAGGTCTAGCGTTGCTGGCGCCGAGGGTGGGTACCAGTTGGGCCGGAAAGTGCTCTTCCCCCGTGCTGGTGATATAGCGGCCAAAAGTCACACCCTGCTCCGAGGCCCCAAACCTGAAGCCGTGAGCGTAGCCGGTAAGGTTGCCGACGGCATCCGCGGAAAAGAGCCAGACCGACTCGCCTTGCGCGCTGAGCCCGAAATTGGTGGAAGTGCCGGGCATGGGGTTGAACTGCGATTCGGTGAACACCAGGTAGCCGCCGGCGGGAATGCTGGTGCCCTCGGGGATGCCATACTTCTTGGGGACGGACGGGTCGTCCGTCAGCCACCAGCCGCCGATGGCCGAGGGGCTCGGGCTCGGGTTGAACAGCTCAATGGCGTCGCCGTCCGACGGAAACGGGTCGGTCATCAGCTCGTTGACGACCACCGGCGCAATCGCCAGCGGCGGGTCGGCCTCCCCGGGCATGCCGCCATACCGCCAACTTGGGCGCCAATAGCCGGGGCTGCCGGCGTCCGCGGCTGGGGCATACTCATCAACGGCCTGGAGCGAGGCCCCCTGTCCGTCGGTGGCGGGATACCAGGTGCTGAGGTAGCTGAAGTCGGCGATGGGGGCGCCAAAATAGTCGACCAGGGTGAGGTGGTCGCCGCTGTTGCTCAAGTGGCCATCGTAGGCGCCTGCCACGGGCTTGCCCGGGCCGTAACGGGCCTCGAAGGCCGTCCTGTTGTGGACCACCAGCACGTAATGGCCGGCCGACAGCACGGGCACCGAGCTGGTGGCGAAATTGAAGTGGATGCCGTTGGTGAAACGCACCTGGTAGAGGTCGATGGTACTGGCGCTGGTGTTCCTTAGCTCGACATATTCAAAGTCCTCGTCGGTGAAGTTGGTGTTCACCAGCAGTTCAGCGGCCGTTGGCGCCGGAGGATGGTACTGAATCTCCGTAATCGTGAGGTTAGTGGCGCAGGCCGGAAGGGTGGTTACAAAGAAATAGGCGGCAGTGGGTGTGCTCCAGTCGGTGCCTTTGAAGCTCCGCGCCACCACCTTTTCCGAGGCGTTCAAAGCGATAGTGCCGCTGCCGACCAGGTGGCCGGCGGCAGGGTTAGTCAAGCCCCCGCTCAGGCGCGGGTCTGTGCCGTCGAGAGTGTAATAGATGTGGACGTTGGGCGCGGCGGTCAGGATCAGGCTCGAGCCCAACGTGGCTATGCCATGGCTGCGGCTGAACGACACGGGGGTGGGAAATTGCGTGTCCATCCACGCGCTGCGTTGTCTGGCCCAGAATTTGATTTCCTGCACGTGGTTCGTCCACGTGGCGTGGGCCACATCCATGAATTGCCCCAGCGAGCCCTGGAAGGGCATGTCGGTGCGGCCGAGCGTCGGCCATTGCCTAAAATTGCGACGCTGCGCTTCCTGCACCTGCGTCGCGAGGGCATCCACCCGGGCGTTGAATTGCGCTTCGCTCAGCAGGCCGCGGCGCAAATCCTGGTAGCGGTCGATGAAAGCCTGCTTGAAGTCGCGGTCCTGCAGCAGGCGCAAATACCAGTGTCCCGGCGGGTCGTTCCAGTCCGTGTAGTTGTATTGCCAGCCGTTCGTCATGTGGGAGTTGAAGCAGCAGGACATGCCGAACGTGAGGTTGCAGTCCCAGATCGGTCCGTTGACCAGTTTGCCGTCGCGCCCTTTGAACAGGTAGGCGCTCTTCACGTAGGCGTCCTGATTGCGGCCGAATTCGCTGTGGATCATGAAGTTGACAAAGGATGGCACATCGATGTCAGCTGCATAGCCCTTGATGGGGTCCCGGAAGTTGGGCCCATTCACTGCAGCCGTGAAGTTGCTGACGTACGCACTAATCCAGTCGATCTGCTGGCGGGTGGGCGAGTTGGGTTCAGCGACTTCGAGATAATCCCAACCCCTGAGATATGGCCCCACCGAGGCACCTCGCTCGAAACGTATGATGTACCCGCCTTCCACCGCCGGCTCGTCAGTGTCAAAAGGCCTTAGGGCATCGAGGTTAAGGCGATTCTTGCCGATTTTGATGAATTCGGTGAGCACCATCACACCGTAGTAGTCGGAGCTTTTAAGGCTGCCTCCGCTGGTGTGCAGATAGACTTCGCAGAAGCGGGTGCGTGGCCCCTGCAGGCCCATGTCGCGCGCGAGCCCATACATGAGTGGGTTGCGTATGAGCGATTCTTCCTGCCAATCGCCGTTCAAAACCCAGTCGGATTCCGCCGGCAGGCCCAGCAGCGTCACGTCCTCGTCTTCATCGGCCTGGTTCCAGGTTTCCAGCTTGAACTGTTTCTTGGGATAGCTTTGCGACGCGCTCCCGCGACTGTGCAGCCCGGCCCGCATGTTGAGCGTGGCAGGGCGCGCCAGGGTCGTCCTTTCTCCGGGTTGTCCAGGCTCGAAGACCAGCAGGT
>CAMAPG010000121.1 GCA_945859965.1 Opitutus sp. GAS368
TTGGTACGACGAGCAGCAGGGCGGTCCACGCCCCGGCGGCCCAGAGAAACAGCACTACTAAACCCGGAGTGGCGGCCCGCAGCGCGTGGGTGGGCGGCGGCGGGTCGTAGCGGAAGGCTGGCAACTTTTCCCAGAACGCTCGGCCCACCACGCCGCCGTGGTGTCCGGCAGCCACCGGGGTGTTCATCATCTCCTCGTTCAGCACGCGCACGAAGCTGCGGCGATGCTGCTCGGCGGCGACGGAGAAATGGCGGTGATGCGTGAAGTCCGTCCCGGCCAGGGCCATCGAGGCGGCGCGCAGGGCGAGCAACGGGGCGGCCAGTCCCGACCACGTCACCAAACGGTCCTGCGATTCGAGCCGGTCCCAGAGTCGGCCGTAATGATGGTCGAAGACCTCGCCGGCGAGGCGTTCGCTCTCCAGCATGACCAGGCCGTTGAAATTGAACGGCAGTTCCTCAATGCGCGTCTTGCCGTGTTTCGCCAGCGTGCGCTGGGCAAATTCCTGAAGCTGTTGTTGGCGTGGACTGTGGCCGTCGAGTCCTTCCTGCACCGCCTTTTGCATGGCGGTTTCAAACTCGGCGAGCTTCGGCGTGGGGAGAAAGCGTTGCACTAGGTCCGCACCAAGGCGTGGGGCAAGCACGGCGTTGGCGGCCCAGCATAGGAGAAGTATGGCCAGCGCGGTGCGCGCGGTGGAGGCGACTGCCGAGACCGCGAGGCACACGGCGAGGATAGCCCCGAGATAAAGGGCGTAAGCCCCGCCCAGCCATGCGAGGCGAACCCAGGCGCCGCTCACGTCGCCGCCCGGAAGTTTGGCCAGCGCCACCGCCCCGAACAATGCGACGGGCAGGAGGAGCGCGGCGAGCGCGGTGCCGAGACCGAGCGATTTGCCGAGCACGAGATCGCGGGGACGAACGCCGAGGCTCAAGACTTGGCGGAGCGTGCCGCGTTCACGCTCGCCGGCCAGCGCGCCGAAGGCAAGCAAGATGATGAGCAGCGGCGCAAGCAGTTGCAGTCCGGTGGCGGCGGTCAACTCACCGAAGCGCCGCATCGCGGTGGCGTCCTGCGCGGGGAGGAACGCGGCTTGGTTCTGCCGGTGCGCTTCGAGGAAGACGGTGGTGCCGACGAAGGGTTCGATGCCGCGGTCGAAGACGGCCAGCGGCGCGAGCGGCTTGAAGACATACACGCCGTAATGGCCGGCGGAGTGGGAGTTCTTCTCGCCCTGGTTGAGCCAGTTCTCTCGCTCGAGGGCGGCGGCGGCGGCGCGCTCGGTGCGGGCACGTTGCACTTGCTGCCAGGCGAGCAGCAGCGCGACGCCAAGCAACGCGATGACCACGGCGGCGGCGATGCGGAAGCGTCCGTCGCGCCAGGCATCGATGAATTCCTTGCGGGCGATGGCGAGAATCATGCGCGGAGATGTTTCAGGTAGAGCTTTTCTAAATCGACGTGCTTGATGTCGTTGGTCGCGTATTCCCCCACCATTTTACCATCGAGCAGGATGCCAATGCGAGTCGCGTCTTCACGCGCGCGAAACAAATCGTGCGTGGCCATGAGAACGGCGACGCCTTGTCCGGCGAGCTTGCGCAGCAGCAGCGAGAATTCGTGCGACGCGGCAGGGTCGAGGCCGGAGGTGGGTTCGTCGAGCAGCAGGGCCTTGGCTTCCGTCGCGAGCGCGAGCGCGATGCCGACTTTCTGGCGCATCCCTTTCGAGTAGGTGCCGACGCGGCGGTCGGCAGCCTCGGCGGGCAGACCGGCGCCTTTGAGCAACGCGAGCAATTCCTCACGCGTGTGGCGCCGTCCGCCGAGCGTGCTAAAATAATCGAGGTTCTCCACTCCGCTAAAACGGGGGTAGAGCATGACCTGCTCTGGGATGTAGGCGAGGTGCCGCCGCGCCGCGATGGGGTCGGCGGCGACGCTCGCGCCGTTGACGCGCGCCTCTCCGGTGTCAGGCGTGAGGAAGCCGAGAAGCAGATTGATAGTCGTCGTCTTGCCCGCGCCATTGGGACCGAGCAACGCGAAGACTTCGCCCGACTTGATGACCAGGTTCAGTTCATCGACGGCGACGTGGTCATTGAAGCGTTTGGTCAGATTGACAGTTTCGAGAATAGTTTGTGAGGAGTGCATCAGATCAGCTGTTGACCACCTTCCGAATCGAGTTCACGCCGCCGAATTGATTGGGCACGGCTTTCGCAGCCAGTGGATCGGGCGTCCATTGGCCGTCCACCACCAGACTGTATTCATAAACGCCGGGCGGCAGGGCGAGATCCTTGACCCAGTGGCCAGGGCCGAGGTGGATCATCGGTGTGGCCCCCGGACGCCAGTCGTTGAAGGTGCCCGCGATGTAAACCGACTCAGCCATCGGGTTAATGAATTCCAGAGGAACCCGTGATGGTTTCCTTTGGCGAGGCGGGTTTGATTGTCTCGTTTCAGTCGTCACGGTGCTCATAGTTATTCCTCGGATTGAAGGGTTGCGGTCGGCTGCTTCTTCAAAGACTTGAACAGCGCCGTCAGCATCAGTGCGGAACCCGCCAGCATCGCTGTAATCAAAATCGCCGCGAACAGCTTTTCCGGCTTGCCATCCATCACCGCCAGCCAGCCCACGCTCGCCCGCCACGCGAAGATCAGCGCCAGGAAGCCGGTGGTCACGAAGGCCGCCGGTCGGCTCCACCGGACGCCGCGCGCTCCCAGCGCGCCCCACAGAATCGAAAGCGCGCCGAAGGTGCCGCCGGACATCAGAGCTGTCTTCGCTTTTTCCGGGTTCGACAAGTAGCCGGCCAACCCCATGACAATGAGGAAGCCGCCATAAAGAATCAGATAACCCGCCGTCTTGGTGTTTATGCTTCGTGACATTCTATTCCTTTCATTCGTGCGCTCCGGTCGTCGTCACTTTAGGAGCCACCTTTTCACCGACGGGCAGCTTGTCGCCTTCGGGACGCGGTCCGCCCAGATAGCGCAACAGGGGCGAGTCTGCGGAGAGCAGCAGCGTGCTGCGTTTGCCGAGGAACAATTCGTAGCTATGGAGGCTGCGCACGAAGCGGTATAACTCTGGGTCTTTGCCGTAAGCCTCCGCGTAGATCCGCGTGGCGGTGGCGTCGCCTTCGCCGCGCAGTTTCTGGTCGCTTTGTTCCGCGTCGGCCAGGACGATGGTGCGTTCCTTGTCGGTCTGGCTGCGGTAGCGTTTGGCCTCGCGTTCGCGCTCGGCCTGCATGCGTTGAAAGACGCTCGTCTGAACTGGACCACGACTGGTGACAAGTCACTGAACTCTTTCAAAGTGATTATAGCTTTCATCTCCACAGAATACAGGCGGCATCACCATTACACTATTACGACTTTTGGAATGGACTCTTAGTTTAAAGCGAATACCATGAGCGCGTGGAATTCTTGAACTACCATCATCTACGTTATTTCTGGGTGGTCGCGAAAGAAGGCGGCTTGCGCAAGGCGGCGGAAAAACTGCACGTCTCGCAGCCCACCATCAGCGTGCAGATTGCGGCGCTGGAAGGCGTGCTGGAGGAAAAACTTTTCCGACGCGGCGGTCGCGCGCTGGCCTTGACTGAGGCTGGTCATCGCGTTTTGAGCTACGCTGAGGAAATTTTTTCGCTCGGCGAGCAACTCCTTGATGTCGCCCGGCAACAGCCCAGCGCACGCCTGTTGCGCGTCCATATCGGCATCACCGACTCGCTGCCCAAGTTGTTGAGCTACGAAATCATCAAGCCCATCTTCAGACTGGAGCAGCCCGTTCAAGCCGTTTGCCGCGAAGGCAAAGCGGCCGACCTGCTCGGCCAACTGGCCGCCCACCGGCTGGACATTGTGCTGGCGGACGAAGCCGCGCCCAGTTCGCTCCCAATTAAAGTATTCAATCATCTGCTTGGCGAATGTGGCGTGACCTTCTGCGCGGAGCGGAAACTGGCCGCCACCCTCAAGCGCAAATTTCCAAAATCACTGAACGATGCGCCGGTTCTACTCCCTACGAGTAACACCGCTCTGCGCCAATCGCTGGAGAAATGGTTTCAAGCCGAAGATCTTCGCCCGCGTCTGATGGCGGAATTCGATGACGCCGCCCTGATGAAAATCGCGGCGGTGGAGGGGTTGGGCTTCTTCCCCTTGCCGACCCTGGTAGTCAAAGAAGCTGTCGTGCGCTACGGCTTCCAAATCATCGGGCGCACCGAAGATTGCCGTCAACAATTCTACGCCATCAGCGCGGAACGCAAACTGACGCACCCAGCCGTCTTAGCCATCACGTCGCAAGCTCTGTCGGGGTTGTGAGACTGACCGCTTTCTCTTGCTGTCGGTTTTCACGACCAAACAGCATACAGTATTGAAAATTAGTATAGAACGTGACCCCAATAGCCTTTATTTGGACAAGGGCTGATCCTTCACCATGAAGATGGTGAAGCCGAGAGGATTCGAACCCCTGACCCTCCCAATGCCATTGTGGTGCTCGCGTAGTTGCGTGATCCAAGGTCAACCACGATCACACCATCGACTTTGAAGAGTGCAATTACGAGATCGCTTCCACCCAGCGCAAAACCGTCACTATCCTGCACCATCCCCAAACCCGCTTTAGGGTTCTGGAGCACCCTCCTACAACGCTGTGGCCACCTATTCTAGGGGCTTTCAACCTCTAAACTTCAGTTCACTTTTGTTCCGGCAAGAATTCCACTTTTGAACCGTCGCCGACAAGGTGGCAGATGTTGCTTGCCCACCACCTTGCCTTTGCGCTGCCGGTTGTGCTTATTCACGGCCACGACCGATGCCGAGCGCAACGACTTGCGTGATTCCTCCTCACTGTGAAATTCCGGCAGCTTGATGATTTCAATGACCGGGGGCAAAAAATAAATCGGAACATGACGGAAAGGAAAGTATTGGTCACGGATGCGAAGCCAACGCCTCGTGGATGGTTTTTACCGGCAGGAACAATTCAAGTTCTTTGGATGGCATTGGAACGAAGCCGAATTGCTCATAATAGCGTTTGGCGTCCTGGTCTTTCGCGTCCACGAAAAGCCCAATTCCGCCCGCCGTGTTGAAAATCTCCAAAAATTTCCCCATTGCCGCCACCAGCAATGTTTTCCCGATGCCTTGACGTTGGCACGATTTGGCAACGGCCAATCGGCCCAACCGAACGCCGGACACATCACGCGGTAGTTTTTTCGCCTCCCCCGGCGTGACCGATTCTGACTTTATCTGGCAGATGTTGAGCGAGAAAAAGCCGAGAATCGGTTTCGGCGCGGTAGCGTCCTCATCCACCAAAACAAAGCTGCGCGAAATTCCCCGATCCGCGTGTTGCCGGGCGGTTTGCCTGAGGAAAAGATTTAGGAGTTCACTCCCGCAGTCGAATCCGTCCCGGTCGTGAGACTTCGCCAGGAGCTCAATCTTATGCACTCACGGTGCCTTTGAATGTTTTTACTGCGTCCTTGAGACGCTTGTTCGGTTTGGGCGGGTTGTCCAGCAGGGCAAGCACCTTCTGCGCGTCCTTCTGCGAAAGCCGAATGACCGATTCACGCTCAATCACGCGCTGCGCTTCCACATAGGCGGTCTGCACGACAAACTGATTCACCGTCGCGCCCAAAAGCTCCGCCGCCTGTTCCAGCGTCTCCCGCACGCTGTCCGAGACGCGGGCCGTAATCCTCTTGCGAGGCTCTTCCATGACATGTTTCATCCCTATATGGTGCCAATTTGGCACCGGATTGTCAATGGCGTTTCTGCGCAAAATAATTTGTCAGGATTCTCGACTCCCGTGCGTTAAACCTATATCAGTAATGGAGTGAATCCGAAGCTAAGAGAAATCCCCAGAGTGGCATTGGCGAAGCGCGCCGAATGGTATTCCTGGTGACCCTGGTTCAGTCCTGCAATTAGGTATGAAAAAATTGATTCTTTGGATGATCGCATTGGCGGTGTTTGCGGGTGCTGGATTCATCTGGATGTCGAAGCGCCCGGAATTTTTCAGAACCTCCAGCTTCGGCACGCCAGGAGGTGCTAAACTTCCCAGCCAACCCACCACCGCCGTGGTGGGCCACCGTGACATCAATTTTTCGATCACCGCGGCCGGCGAAATTGGGCCGATCGACACGGTCTCGGTGCGGCCGGAGGTGGGCGGGCTGATCGCCAAGCTCTCCCTCGACATTGGGGACAAGGTCAAAAAGGGAGCGATTCTGTTCACGCTGAACGACTATGATTTGCAAACCGAGAAGTCGTCCCGGAAGACCGAGATCGAAGGGGCCAAACTCGCGGTGCAAACGCAGACCATTCACTTGGAGAAAATGAAGCTGGCTTTCGACCGGACGAAGGAGCTGTTCAGCCAGAAGTTGGTCTCGCAGGAGACCTTCGACAACGTGCGCATTGATTTCGAGTTGGCAGGAAACGCCCTAGACATCTCCAAGAACCGTTTGGAAACGTCGCAAACTGCCCTTCAGACCGTCGAGGACAAGCTTATCAAGACCATCATCCGGGCGCCGTTCGATTGCACTATTCTTACCCGGCCCATATCCATCGGGCAGGCGGTGTCGGGTTCCAGCGGGTTCAACAGCGGGACCGAGGTGTTCACCATCGCCAACCTGGAGGATATGATCATCACCGCCCACCTCAATCAGGCCGATGTGACACGTCTAAAAGTGGGTCAGGAGGTCGCGGTGCAAATTGAAGCGGTCCAAGGCCTGAAGCTGACCGGCAAGGTCGATCGCTTGGCGCCCCAAGCCACTTTTAAGAATGGGGTGAAAGGCTTTGCCATCCGGATCATCCTGAAGAATGCGGAAAACGTGGTTCGCCCCGGGATGACCGCCAACCTCTCCATTCCAGTGATTTCAGTGGGCAACGTCCTTGCCGTGCCGCTGGGGGCGGTCTTTAGCAATCAGGGGGAACGCTTTGCTTGGGTCAAGAAGGTGGAAGGCGGATTCGAGCACCGGCCGGTCAACCTCGGGGTGGCGGATTATGATTTTGTTGAAGTCACCAAAGGCCTAAAAGAGGGAGATGAGATTTCGCTGGTGACACCTACGGAAACCGCAGGCTCCCCGGCTCCCGGCAAGGTCACAACCAAGGATCGGACGAACACCGTCCGCACCGCCAAATAAGTGAACTGAGCTATGCCACTTATTTCGCTTCGGAACGTCAGCAAGATATACCGCCTCGGCGGCGAGGACATTCGCGCGC
Organism: Opitutus sp. GAS368; assembly: GCA_945859965.1. GTDB lineage: Bacteria > Verrucomicrobiota > Verrucomicrobiia > Opitutales > Opitutaceae > CAMAPG01. Next base: position 7,144 of record CAMAPG010000121.1, read on the forward strand.
TCGACGACGTCACTCTGGATATCGATCAAGGTGAGTTCATCTCGATCATCGGACCGTCCGGCAGCGGCAAGTCTACCTTGATGCACATCCTGGGCTGCCTAGACACCCCGACCTTGGGCACCATGGCACTTGACGGCATAATGATACAGAACGCCACGGAACGCGAACTGGCTCATATTCGCAACCAGAAGATCGGGTTCGTTTTCCAGTCCTTCAATCTCCTGCCCAAGTTGAATGTGCTGCAAAACGTCGAGCTACCCTTGAATTACAGCGGCGTTTCGAGCCGTGAGCGACTGGACCGCGCCATGGATGCCCTCAGGCTGGTCGATCTGGATAACCGCGCCAAACACCGCCCCATGCAGCTCTCCGGCGGTCAACAGCAGCGCACTGCCATTGCCCGCGCGTTGGTGAACCGGCCCAAGATCATCTTCGCTGACGAACCCACCGGCAACCTCGACACCCACACCGGCGAGGCGATCCTCCAACTGTTCTACCGCCTCAGCCAGGAAGGCCGAACAATCGCCCTGGTCACGCACGACCCTGAAATCGCCGCCTTCACGCCACGACGCATCGAGATCCGCGACGGAAAAATCGCCCTCAAGGTGGATGAACGACTGGCGGCCACGGGCGCCACTTCACGATTTTCCCTGCCTCGGTCCGACGGCGTGGCAACCCGCGAAATACAATGAACTTTCTGAATACCATCAGCATTGGCTTCAAGGAAATCTGGGCCAACAAGTTTCGCTCCATTCTGACGATGCTCGGCATCATTCTTGGCGTTGGCAGTCTGGTCGCGCAATCTGCTCTGGTGAAGGGGCTCGAGAACGGAATGAAGGAGGCGTTGGTGGCCGTCGGCGGATTGGAAAAGGTGTATATCACGGCGCAAGCCATCCCCGCCTGGCAGCGGCACCGAGCCGAGCAAGCCGTCGGCAACACGATGCGGGATATCCGAGCGCTCCAACACAGCGCGCCGCTCGTTCACCTCGTCGTCCCCGAAATGCGGTTGCCCGAGGTCGTCGTCACCAGTGGAAGCAAGGCAATCACCCCATGGCACTTTGTCGGCACCTGGCCCGGCTCATTGGACCTCAACCAGCACGTCGTCGAGCACGGGCGGATCTTCAACGACGTGGATGAGGAAATGGCCCGCAACGTCTGCGTGATAGGCACCGACATTCGCGACGCCCTTTTCGGTGACCCTGATGAAATCGGCCGGGAGGTCAACCCGGTCGGAGAATTCATCAACATCAACAACCAGCGATTTCGCATCATCGGAATGTTCCGGCACTATGAGAGTGAGTTGGACCGAAAGACCCGGGAACAGGCCGCATTGCGGGGACCGGCGCCAGAGACTGCCGGCCCGAATCGCCGTGATGCGGCTGGGGGCGCCAAGCGCAGTCGAAGCGGGTCTGGTGGTGGCATGGGCCTCGCCTTCGAGTGGAAGAACAAGACGATCTACATCCCGCTCAACACGATGTGGCTCCGCTTCCGTGCCGGAGCGAGCACCAACAACGAACC
>CAMAPG010000122.1 GCA_945859965.1 Opitutus sp. GAS368
GTGGGCCAGTTGATGCAGATCGCGATCGAGAAGGGCCGGAAAACCCGGCCCGGGATCAAGCTCGGCATTTGCGGCGAGCACGGCGGCGATCCGGACTCGGTGAAATTCTGCCACCGGCTTGGCCTGACCTACGTGTCCTGCAGTCCTTACCGGGTTCCCGTTGCGCGTCTCGCGGCAGCCCAGGCCGCGGTCGCCGACCTGAAGAAATAACTGCTGGCTGTGGGAGCGGCTTTACGCCGCGACCTTCAAGCCGGTTTGGCCACGAAAGAACACAAGGAACACAAAGAAACGATCCGACGGACAGATCTTTGTGTTCCTTGTGTTCTTTCGTGGCCAAAAATCTGGGGTTTGAACTTGGCCGGGGTTCCCTTTGCAGGGACGCCGCGCGCTCACCAAGGCGATTTCAATCGTAGTTCCGTGAAACGCCGGACAACCGCACCACCGCCTGCCAGCGGGCCAGTACCGCTTCCAGTTCCGTGAAACGCACGGGTTTGCTGATGTAGTCGTTCATGCCCGCCGCGAGGCATTTCTCGCGGTCTCCCTGCATGGCGTTGGCCGTCATCGCGATGATGTAGGTCCGGCGTTTCAGCCGCTCGTGCTGGGCCGCCTCCATTTCCCGTTTGCGAATCAGCTTGGTCGCCTCGTAGCCATCCATCTCCGGCATCTGGCAGTCCATGAGAATCAGATCGCAATGAATATCCTCGATCGCCTGCAGCACTTCCAGGCCGTTGCCGACGGCGTGGGCGGAATAGCCCAGTTTCTGCAACTGCCCGAGCGCGACTTTCTGGTTAACGCGATTGTCCTCCGCCACGAGCACATGCACCCCGGGCATTCCCGAGGTGGAGCGCCCCGCATCGGAGGCGGGAGGTGTGGAGGCCGGTGCGCCGAGCAGTGCCTCCACCTTGGCGGAGCCCATGACATCGAGGAGGCAGTCCAGCAGGCGCGATTGTTTGATCGGCTTTACGAGGTAGGCGTCGATGCCGGCGGCCCTCAACTCGGCGGCGTCCAGCGTCTGGCCCAGTGAGGTCAGGATGATCAGGCGGATGCCGGCGATCGTGGGGTCGGCTTTGATTTCCCGGGCCAGGGTTAAGCCGTCCATTTCCGGCATTTGCATGTCCAGCAACGCCAGGTCGAAGGGTGCGCCCGCCGCGCCGGCCGCGCGCAGGATCTTGAGCGCCTCATAGCCGCTGGCGGCACTGCCCTTCTGCATTTTCCAGGCGAAAATCTGGTGGCGAAGAATCTGGCGGTTGGTCGCGTTGTCGTCGACCACGAGCACGCGCAGGTTGAGCAAGGGACGCAGCTCCGTCGCGGCGGGCGTCACCGCGCGTTGTTGCTTTTCCAACCGGATGGTGAACGAGAAGGTCGATCCTTTGCCCGGTTCGCTCGCCACGCCGATCTCGCCGCCCATCAGCGCGACGAGTTGCTTCGAAATCGCCAGGCCCAGACCGGTGCCGCCATAACGCCGGGTGGTGGAGGTGTCCGCCTGCGTGAAAGCCTGGAACAACCGCGCCTGCACGTCGGCCGGAATGCCGATCCCCGTGTCCCTCACGCTAAACCGCAGCGTGGCGTGCGTGCCCGTTTCGTTTTCCACCGCCACGCGCAGCACCACTTCCCCCTTCTCGGTGAACTTGATGCCGTTGACCAGCAGGTTGGTCAGGATCTGCCGCAACCGGCCCGGATCGCCCCGCAAGCGGACCGGCACTCCGGGCAAAAGATTGCCGATCAGTTCGATCCCTTTGTTCTGCGCGCGTTCCGCCAGAATATCCAGGACCCCCTCCACCGTGTCGGCCAGGTCGAAGTCCAGGGTTTCGAACGACAGCTTACCCGCCTCGATCTTGGAAAAATCCAGGATGTCATTGATGATCGTCAGGAGATGGTCGGCGCTGTTGCGGACGGTTTCGGAAAATTCGCGCTGGCGGGGCGCGAGCTCGGTATCGAGCAGCAATCCCGTCATGCCGATCACCGCATTCATCGGCGTGCGGATTTCGTGGCTCATGTTCGCGAGGAATTCGCTCTTGGCGCGGCCGGCGGCCTCGGCGGCTTCCTTCGCGATCGTCAGCGCCGCCTCCGCCCGTTTGCTCTCGGTCACATCCCAGGCCATGCCCTGCGTGCCGATGACCCGGTCTTCCTTGTCCGTGACCGCCACCTTAACGACATTGATCCAGCGCAGTTCGCCATTGGGCAGGATCTGCTCCTTCACCAGGTCCAGCGACTGCCTCGTCGCCATGACCGCGGTTTCCTCCCGCGCACTTTGTTCCGCCGCCTCGCGGCTGCCCAAATCGAAATCCGTCTTCCCCATGAGATCCTCCGGCCGCCGGTCGAACCGCTCGTAGATCTGCCGGTTCGCCAAAATATAACGGCCTTCCGTGTCTTTCCGGTAAACGCTCACCGGAAGATTTTCCACCAGCGAATGGAGAAACGCCTCCGATTCCTGCAGCGCTCCCGCCACCCGGTCGCGCTCGGCCATTTCCCCTTGCAGCTGACCGGTCCGCTCGGCGACCAGGATTTTCACCGCGCGATTCCGCAGGGCCATGGCCAGGATGAAGGCCGCCAGCAAAGCGGTGATCGTGAGATTACCGCCCAGACGCAGCAAGGGGACGGCGGGATACTGCGCCTTCAGCCAGCTTTCGGCCGGCCGATAGAGAATGCGCCACTCCCGCCCGCCGAGCAGGAGCGCCTGTTCAACGTACAATCCCCGGCGAAAATCGCCTTCCGTCGGCACGGGCTGGCCGGCCCCAGCCCCATTTCCCGGACGGTAATGGAGGTAATCCATCACCCCGTCGGAAGACCGGTCGAGGAAAAGACTGTCGACCGCAGGGCTGGGCTGGCGTTTTTGCGGTTGCTCCAGCATGTCCTGCAATCGGAATACGCCTTGGACAAAACCGACGAAATGCCGGGTCGGATCGGAAGCCAGGGCCGGTCGAAACACCGGCCAGACAATGACAACCCCTTTTCCGGAACCTTGGATGAGTTCGGCAGAGCGCGTCAGGCGCATCTGTCCGCTCGAGCGCGCCTGGTCGCGGATCGGGAAGGTGGGGCCGGAAGCGAGGTCGAAACCCACCATGCTTTCGTGGCCCGCCATCGGCTCCTGGTACGTCACGGGATAATGCATGGCGGCGTGCCCAGCCGGTGAAAACCCCTGGCCGGGAACGCGCTGCATGAGCCGGAAGGGCCGGCCGGTTTCCCGCGTCATGTCCTGCTCAAACCGGGCGCGCTCGGCTCCCGGCACCGCCGGCACCCATTCGATGACCGCAATGCCTTCGTAACGCCGGAGAACCTCGCGCGCAGCCCGCTTGAACTCCTCCCCGCCGGCCCCGCCCGTCCCGACGAAGACATTGCGCATCGCAAACAGGCCGGCCTGATAATTGGCCAGGACCTCGCGGGTCAGCGCATACTGAATATCCGCCTGCCGGAAAAACTGGTTCTCCGCCCACCGCCGTTCTTCCGCCCGCGTCTGGCGGTAACTGCGGAGGGACAGCGTCACCCCTGTGATCACCACCACGACAATCGCAATCCCGTGAAAGGAGCGGAACGTGGGGCGTGAAGCGGGAAGTTTCATGGGGACAGCTCGCGCTCAGCCGACATCATCGCGCCGCTTCAGGCCGCGCTGGCGGCGTTCCAACGCGGCCTGGAGCTCGGCCACGCGCACGGGTTTGCTGACACAGTCGTTCATGCCCGCCGCGAGACATTTCTCGCGATCCCCCTGCATGGCATTCGCCGTCATCGCGATGATATGCACCGGTGATTTCCACGGGCAAGGGTGCGTCGGATCCTGCTCGCGCTGGCGAATCGCCTGCGTGGCTTCATAACCATCCATCTCCGGCATCTGACAATCCATCAGGATCACGTCGTAATTGAGCCGCGGCAGCGCCTCCAGGACTTCCCGGCCGTTGGCGACGCAATCGGCGAAGCAGCCCAGTTTCTGCAGCTGCCCGAGGGCGACTTTTTGATTCACGCGGTTATCCTCCGCCAACAGCACGCGGATGGCGGAGAAAAGGACCGGGGCTTCCGCTGCCCGGAACCCGCCTTCGGGATCGGCCGGGCCCGGACACCGCCGCCACCCATTCGAGCACGGAAATTCCCGGGTACCGGGCCATCACCTCGCGTGCCGCCAGTTGGAATTCCTCCAGCGGAGGCGTGGTGTCGGCCTTGAAAAGTGTCCGCATCGCCAGCAGGCCGGACTCATAATTGGCAAGAATCTCGCGGGTCAGCGCATGCTGGACGTCGGCCCGGCGGAAAAACTCGTTCTCCACCCGCACCCGTTCCGCCTCGCGCGCCTGGCGGTAGCTGACGATCGAGAGCACGAGCCCGATCGCCAGCACGAGCGCGATCGCAATCGTGTGGGCCGAAAGGGGCAACGTACGCGAAGGCGGGCGGCTCATAACGCGGCGGGGACTCTACGCTTGGGCCACGGCGGGTTCAACCCGGTTCCTGGCCACCCGGCGGCATTCACCGTGGGCTTCATGCTTTCCGATCAAGCGCCTCCCGCAAGGCTTCCTCCGCCTCGCGCCGCTTCGAGTGTTCCCGGGCTTCGCGCAACGCCCGGTCCACCGCCGGCAGGAGCCGCTCCAGATGATTCTTGAGCACATGATCCGTCGCGCCGTTTTTCAGGTTATCGATCGCCCTCTCTTCCCCGATGGTTCCGGAAACAAATAGGTAAGGCACTTCCGGTTGCCGCTTCTGCGCCAGCGCGAGCGCCGATTCCCCGCCATACCCCGGCAGGGTAAAATCCGACAGGATCAGGTCGAAGTGCGCCTGCGCCAGTGCGTGGGTGAACTCCGCCTCGTCTTGCGCATAGGTAAACTCGCAGGAAAAGCGGGCAGACAACACTTCGCCCACGAGCTCACGATCGCGGACGTCGTCCTCCAGATGCAGCACGCGCAAGGGCGGCTGGCCGGCGGCGTCCACCGTTGGATTGGACCTCAGGCTTGTGTCGGTTTGCTTCATTTACACTGGTTAAAACTCGCGCGGATTGCGGCTGCCATTCTTTACCTTCGTCGCCCCGCCCCGGGCCTGGATCTTAATGGGTCTTGGCTGCAGCAACTCCCTGCCAGGCGGACGCTATTAGCAACAAAATCGGACTTTCGAGCTCAAGAAAATAACCGGAGCCACACCGCCTGCCTCCCCTCCCCGGCCGGGAGCGGCATCCGTCCGCTTTTTTTCCGTGCGTTTCGCCGGTTCCGCGGACTAATTCACTGGCCCGCCCGCTTCAGCCTTTTTCTCTCTTTCGCGCAGTGCCATTGCCGCCCAAACGCTTCGATCAAGCCAAACCTTTCCTGACCCTCGGCTTCGTCGTGGCCGGCTGGCTGATTCTGCCGGTCGTCCTGAAGACGTTCCTGCGGGCGAGTTTCTTCGAGTTTCAAGCACCGATGTCCGTCGCCGTCTCGTATGCCCGCGACCTCCGGGAATACTGGTCGCTGCGCCTCCATTCCAACCGCGAGCTGATCGAGGCCGGCCGCGATCTCGGCCGCCTCACCGCCTCCTACGAACTCAATGTGCAGGAAAATGCCACGTTGCGCGCCGAGATCGCCCGCCTGCAGGACTTGTTGCGGCTGCCCACCTTCGCCCCGTTTCGCGCCGAGCACGCGCGCGTCGCCCGTCGCGATTTCTCCGGCTGGTGGCAGCAGCTCGTGATCCGCAAGGGCAGGAATTTCAACATCACCGTCGGCGCTCCCGTGATTTTTTCCGGCGGCCTGGTCGGACGCATCGCCGAGGTTCACGCCTACACCTCCGTGGTCGAACTCATCAGCAGCCCCACCTTGCGCGTGGCGGGGGTGGTCGAGGGCGATATCGAAAACCGGCCGATCAGTTTCCAGGGCGGGATCAACCCGTCGTTTGCCTCGCCGCGCGGGGCGATCGAATTCGTCCCGCTCGACATTTACGCCAGCCCCGAGGTCAAACGGCGGTTGGTGACGTCCGGCCTGGGAGGGGTGTATCCGGCCGGTCTGACCATCGGCCAGATCGTCAAGGTGGACACGAGCACCGACGGCCTTTTCAAAACCGGAGAGGTGGAACTCGACCCCCGGCTTTCCTCTCTTAGCGAGGTCACCGTGTTGGTGCCGCCGGAACAGGAATAAGTTTCAAGGTGTAGGTTTAATTTCCGCCATGCTCCGCTGCCTCCTGACCTTCGCCACGCTGGTGCTGTTATGGGCACTCGCCGGCCAAGCCAATCATGCGCTGGCGTCCCTGCAGGTTTATCTTTTTCCGGGGGGACTCTTCGTCACCTTCGCCGCTTTGCGGTTGTCTTCGCGGGGAGGTCTGGTCGTCGCGCTGCTCGCGGGATTGCTGAACGACGCCGCCACGCCCCTGCCCTTCGGCACGCAAATGCTGCTCTTTGCCGCGGCCTGCCTCGTGATCCAAAGCGTCCGCGACCGGCTGCCCCACGAAGCCGTCTTCATCCAGGTGGTGGTCGCGCTACTGGCGAATCTCGCCCTGTTCGTGGCGTTTTCCCTGCTGCGGGGACACTCGGTCGCCGGCGTCGCCTGGGCCCGCCTCGGCGTCGACCTGCTCTGCTCCCAAGCCGCGTTGCTCGCGATCGCGCCGTGGTTCTTCGCCCTGCAAACGCGCACGCTGCAACTGCTCCGGCCGGGATTTTCCGCCTTCGACTGACGCGGGACCATGGCCACCACCGAAAACAATCTCGCCGACCGTTCGGGTTCCCTCGTCGAATCGCACCGCAGCCGCCAGCCGCGCGTGTTCCTGTTCTATTTTCTCATCGCCGCCCTGTTGCTTCTTCTCGCCGGCGGCCTGGTCTACCAGCAGCTTTTCAAGAGCACCTCGTACCACGAGGTCGAGCGCGTGCAAAACCAGCGCCGGATCCTGGTCCCCGGCCCTCGCGGCAACATCTACGACCGCAACGGCGAACTGCTCGTCGGCAACCGGCCACGGCTAGCAATCGTACTCTACCTCGGCGAACTCCGCCGGGAAATTTCCCGCGAATACGTCAAGATCCGCATCGCCTACCGCGAGTCCGGCGACATGGGCCTGCCGACCGACCACCAGATGCGGCAGATCGCGCGCACCGTGGTGGTGCAGCGTTACCTCGACCAGGTGAACACGATTCTGGGCCGCGACGAAAAAGTGGACCGCGAAGATCTCGAGCGGCATTTCGCCCGCCAGCTCCTGCTCCCCTACACCCTGATGGAGGATCTGGAACAGAACGAGTACGCCCGCTTGATCGAGCGCCTGCCGGTGCGTTCGCCGCTGCAACTCTACACCTCGAGTATGCGCTACTATCCCTACGGCTCAGCCGCGGCGCACACCCTCGGTTATGTCGGCACGAATTCGGACATCGCAGTCGAGGACTTTCCGGGCGAAGACCTGAAAACCTTCAAGATGAAAGGCACGACCGGCCGCGACGGACTCGAGAAACAGTTCGACGAGCAACTGCAGGGCGAGGCCGGCGGCACGATTTTCCGCGTCGATCCCGCCGGCTATAAAATCAATCCGCCGCTCAGCAAACGGCTTCCCGTCCAAGGTCACAACCTGACGACGTCGCTCGACATCGACCTGCAGCTCGCGGCGGAGGACATACTCGGCGATCAAGTCGGCGGCGCTGTCGCCCTGGACATCAAGACCGGCGAGGTCCTCGTGCTCGCGAGCAAGCCCGACTACAACCTGAGCGATACAGCACCGCGGATCAGCGATAAGACCTGGCAAAGCATGATGGACCGCAACGCCCTCCTCAATCGGGCGATCGGCGACGCCGAGCCTCCCGGCTCGACTTTCAAAATCCTCACCACCATCGCGGGCCTGTGCAGCGGCCGGATTGTGCCGGACCAGCCGATCGTTGACTGCCAAGGAACCACCAAACTCGGCAGCAAAACTCTCTATTGCGACAATGGCCGTGGACGCCATGGCGAAGTCACGCTGTCGAACGCGATCGCGAGCAGTTGCGATATCTACTATTACGAAGCAGGCCGTCTCATTACTCCCGATCGCATCGCCGAGGAAGGCCGGCGATTCCATCTCGACCGGCGCACCGGCATCGAACTGCCGCTTGAAACCTCCCGCATGCTTATCCCCGACACGGCGTGGAAAGAACGGACCCGGAATGAAAAATGGTATCCGGGCGACACCGCCAATATGGCTATCGGTCAGGGTGACGTGCTCGCCACCCCGCTGGGAATGGCCTGTTTCGTCGCCTCCGTCGCCCGCAACGAAGTGTTTACCCAGCCCACCTTGCTCCACAACCCCAATGCTCCGGTCCAGCACACGGAGCCGATCGGCCTGACGACTGAGCAGCGGACTGCGCTCATCGAGGGCATGGCCGGAACCGTGACGCGCGGAACGGCAAGAGGAACCCTGTCGCTGCCTATCTACCAAATTCCCGGTGTGCGCATTGCGGCGAAGACCGGAACCGCCCAAAAAACGGTCGTCAAGGAGGGCAAGCTCGGCAAGATCAACTACGCTTGGTTCATTTGCTTTGCCCCGGCTGACAAACCCGAAATCGCGGTCGCCGTGATGATCGAAGGCGAGACCCTGGGAGAATCGTTTGAAGGCGGCCGTCACGCCGCTCCCGTGGCAGTGACCATTCTCAAAAAATATTTTGAGAAAAAGAATAAATCCGTGGCGCAGATGGCAGTGCCAGCCAGGTAGGGCGCGGACTCCCTCCTTCGCCAAGACTACGGAGGGCAGGCCG
>CAMAPG010000123.1 GCA_945859965.1 Opitutus sp. GAS368
CGGGAGTTCGGAGTGCCGGCCTGTTTTCTTTTTTCGCTCGGACCCGACAACACCGGCAAGGCGATCCGGCGGGTGTTCCGGCCGGGGTTTTTCCAGAAGGTCAGCCGGACCAGCGTGGTGCAGCTCTACGGGGTTCGGACGCTCCTGAACGGCACGCTGCTCCCGGCGCCGCACATCGGCCGGAGGAACGAAGCCGTCATCGCCGGCGTGGCCGAGGCGGGTTTCGAGGTGGGCATCCACTGTCACGATCATTTCAAGTGGCAGGATTATCTGCCGGCCATGAGCCTGCCGCAGGTGCGGGCCGAGTTTGCGGCCGCGCGCCGCGAATTCACCCGGATCTTTGGCCATGAGTCCCGCACGGCCGGTGCCGCCGGCTGGCAAAGCACGTTGCACAGCCGTGAAGTCTACGACGAAGTCCGGTTGCTCTATGCGAGCGATACACGCGGCTCCCGGCCTTTTTTCCCGCGCATCGATGGACGGGTGTTCAAAACGCTCGAGATTCCCAGCACCTTGCCGACGTTCGACGAGTTGATGGGCCGACCGGAATATCCGGAGGCCGCGATTGTGCCGCACTATCTTTCACTGCTGCGGCCGGACCGGCCGAACGTGTTTACCCTGCACGCGGAGATCGAAGGCATGGGCAAACGCGCGCTGTTCCGGCAATTGCTCGCGGCCTGCAAACAAGCGGGCGTGGAATTTATCCGCCTCGACGAACTGGCGCGCGAGCTCCTCGTGAACCGCTCGGCGATCCCGGTGTGCGACCAGGTCATGGCGGAGATCGACGGTCGCTCGGGTCTGGTGGCCACGCAGGCGGCTTAGGGCGGTTTCGGAAATGCCGCCTGCCTTGGATTCTCGTAGCGAAACGCGTGAGCGTTTCGGGTTCGGACGAAAGCCTCACGGCTTTCGCTACTCGGAGAGGCGAATTCCCAAACAGCTCTAGGGGTAGCGGTCGTCGTCCCGACGGCCATGATCGCAAGATGGCGGTCGAGACGACCGCCACTACCGGCGATCGATGCGGCGCAGCAGCCACAGGCCGAGGCAGAAAAAAACCAGGTTCGGCAGCCACAGCAGCAGGTCAGGACGGTATTCCGGATGGCGGTCGAGCCAGCCGACCATCGCGATCAGAAAATAATAGCCGACCGCGAGCAGGACGGCCACGCCCAGGTTGGCCGAGGTCTCGCGCCGCGAGACTTTGATGCCCAGCGGCACGCCGATCATGGCAAAAACAAACACCGCCAGGGACAGGTTGAATTTGTTGTTGATGATGAGCTCGAGCTTCATCCGTGCTTTCGCGACTTCCTTGGGCGTGCCGGTCAGCTTGGCGAGGCGCAGGCGCTCGGCCTGCAATTCGTCGACCGTCATCCAGTCCTGCTTTTGCTGGATCGTGGTGTGGCCGAACATGCTCTCGAGCCCGAAGCGCACGGCCTCCGATTGTTCGAAGGAGGCGACCTGCGGGGGACTGGAGAAATCCTCGGGATTTTTCGCATTGCGGACCTCGACCTGGGCCCGGGTGAGGACGAGAATGAGCTCGTTGGTGGTTTCGTCGTAGTCAAAACGGCCCGACTCGGCATGCACCACGCGCCGCACCCGGCGGTCCGTCTCGTTGTCGAACTGCCAGAGCCAGAAGTCGCGCATGACCGCGCCCTGCTTTTCCCCGACATACACCACGCACCCCTTGAAATCGTGGAGAAACGTCTTGGGCACGATGATCCGCAGCGGGTTGGAGCGGATCGCCTGGGCGAACTGGTGGTGGTATTGCACCCGGGCCCGCGGCATGGACTGGAAATTCACGAACAGCGCGATGGCGCTGCCGAGGGCCGCGAGGATGAACACGGGGCGGGCGATCCGCGACATGCTCAGCCCGGCGGCGCGCATCGCGGTGATTTCGCTGTCGGCCGACAACCGGCCCAGGGTGAGCAGGACGCCGGTGAGCATGCCCATGGGCAGGGCGTAGATTGCCACCGCCGGCAGGATCAGGAGCACGAGCTGCCCGAAAACCGCGATGGGGAGCTGCCCCGCGAGCGTGTAACTGAGGAGATCGCGGACGACATTGACCAGCATGAGCACGAACGCGAAGAGACTCATCGCGCCGAGACACGTGAACAGCACGCTTTTGAAGATGTAGCGGTCGAGAAGGTTCACGCGGCGATCTGCTCTTCATCGCAGACCCGTTGCTCCGCCACAAGGCGAACCTCGCCGGACGGCGAGGAACGTCCAACGCCCAACTTTTAACGTCCAACGCTCAAGTCAGACCGGATCGTCACTTGGGCGTTGAGCGTTCAATGTTGAAAGTTGAACGTTCGGCGCACCGCGCTGATCAGAGCCCCAGCGACAATTGCGGCTCGAGCCCCGGATCGGGCTCGTCCTCGCCGGCGGGCGCGAGGCAATCCGGGGCGTCGTGCCGGGCATTGTTGACCCGCTGGCTCACGGCGACGGAGCTCATCGCGGTGGCGGAGGCCACGCGGAGCAGGGGTGAGAGGAGTTCGGGCTCCAGAACGAGCGGGTCGAGCCAGAGGTCGAACTGGTCCGGCGTCAGCATCACCGGCATGCGGTGATGGATGGGGCGCATGATTTCGTTGGGCTGGGTGGTGATCACCGCGCAGGACTCGAGCACTCCGCCATCGGGCGCGCGCCAGCTTTCCCACAGGCCGGCGAGAGCAAAGGGCTGTTCGTCGCGCCAGCGGAAAAGCCACGGTTTTTTCGTGCGGCCGACATTTTCCCATTCGTAGAAACCGCTCGCGGGCAAAAGACAGCGCCTCGCGCGAAACGCTTCGCGGAAGGAAGGTTTATCCACGAGTGACTCGGCCCGGGCATTGGCCAGGGGCGCACTGGAACGGTCGGGGTGTGACCGGCTGGGAACGAGCCCCCAGTGCAGTGCGCTGACTTCCCGACCGCCGCCTTTGGGCTTCGTCCGGACCGCGGGGATCGCCGTGCCCGGCGCGATATTATAGCGGGAGAGGAATTCCGCCGCGCCCCGGATGCCCAGCTTGGCGAGTACTTCGCGGTAGTGTTGCTGCAAAAGAAGGTAACGGCAGCACATGGGATGACGCCTGTGAAAGACCAGAAGTCGTAGGTGTCAATCACTCGCCCGGCCAGGGTGCGACCCAGTCATGCGGGATTTTGACGCCAAGAGAGGTAGAGGCTGTAGGCGATGCCGACGCAGCCCGTCAGCGCAGCCGGAAAATAGAGTGTTTCGTAGCTGAAGCGGGCATAACCCAGGGCTCCCCCTATCGATCCTCCTAAAAATGCAACGAGCAGTAACAGACAAAGATGCATCCGGCGCCGATCCACAGTCACGCCGCGCAGGAGTTGCCCGAAATAGATTCCCAGGTCGGTGACGATGCCGGAGACGTGGGACGTCCGGAGAACCGCGCCACTATAGGTGCTGACCATGCCATTCTGCAGGCCGCAGGCGCAGGAGGCGAGGTAGTCGCCGAAACTGCTGCTGCGGCGCAGAAAGGACACCGCGGCGAAAAGCAGGATCGATTCGATGATCAGGGCGATGCCGTAACGCCGGCCGAGTTTGAGCGTGCTGTCCTGAATCAAAAACCCGCTGAACACGCAGCCGGCGATAAAGGAGCCGACGATGGCCGAAAGCCGCAGCACATTAGCTGCATCGCCCGTGCTGACGGCAATGCCCAGGAGGGTGGTGCTGCCGGTCAGATGAGTGACGCCTTGGTGCTGGAATCCAAGAAACCCGACGGCGTTGATGGAGCCGGCAATAAAGGCGAGAGCGGCACTCCCGAACCAGGCCCAGCGGGGAAGTTTGGAAATCATCGTTACAGCCTTCGGCTCCCAGCCTCACGAGAGCCGGCCGCTCCTCAAGATTTTTCTTCGGTAGGTCGCGTCTGTCGCCTCGGCGCAGCGGATGAAGCCAAAGACGCTCGCGGCCGTCGAACGAATGCGGTTTTGGGGGGCAATTTGCTCGCACCTTGATTCGGCCCGGATACATTGCGGCGGAACGGACGAAAGGCGCGCCCAGATCGTTGAAAACATGATCATCGATGAAATCCACCGGACGGGTTGAGGCATTCACGGCGGTTTGCGCGTTGCTGTTGGGGGGCCTGTTCACGCCGTTGGCTGCTGCTGAGCGCCCGAATATCATTTTCATCCTCGCTGATGATCAGGGCTGGGGCGATGTGGGCTACAATGGCCATCCCTACGCGCGCACCCCGCATATCGACCGGCTGGCGGCGGAGGGTACCGTGGTCAGCCAATTCTACGTCAACAGCCCAGTATGCTCCCCGAGCCGGGCTGCGTTCATGACCGGCCGCTATCCGGCGCGCGAAGGCTTTCATACGATCACGAGTGCGGTGGATGAGAATCGGAGGCGGCATATTCCCGACTGGCTGAACCCGGATGTTTCCACGATCGCGGATGCCTTCAAGGCGGCCGGCTACGTGACGGCCCATTTCGGAAAATGGCATCTTGGGCGCTTTAACGGAGCCCCGGAACCTGCGGAGTACGGATTTGAAGTGGCGGCAGTCGTCACCGGAGCGGGCCGGATGTTGGAGGACTACCATAAGGGAGATGCGGCGGCCTTGGCCCGTGCCCCGAAAGACTCGCAGGGGCGGCTGACGCAATTCACGTTCGACGCGGGCATTGATTTTGTCCGATCCCACCGCGACCGGCCCTTTTATCTCAATGTCTGGGCGCCTTTGCCGCACACGCCGCTCCGTTTTTCCGGCGACCAACTGGAGGTTTTTGCGAATCTCCCGCCCGATCCCGGACACCGGGCCTTCGGACCGTGGATGGGAAAATATCTCGGATCGGCCCTCCAACCGCAGGTGCAGATGCAGACGTATCTCGCCGCCTTGGCCTGCTTGGACGAGAGTATCGGGCGATTGCTGGCGGTGCTCAAGGAGCTCGGGCTCGAGGAGAATACGATCGTCGTCTTTTCCAGTGACAACGGGCCGGAGGACCAGGTGTGGTTCAATGCGGGGAATGCGGGGATGGGTTCGCCCGGGCCTTTTCGTGGGCGCAAGCGCAGCCTTTATGAAGGAGGGGTGAGGGTTCCTTTCGTGGCGCGCTGGCCGGGGCACATTCCCGCCGGCCATGTCGACAGGACCTCGATTATGTCCGGGGTGGATCTGCTCCCGACCCTGGCCTCGCTGGCGGGCGTCAGGCCGGCCGGTACGGACATCGACGGGGAAAATCTCAGCTCGGTGCTGCTCGGTCGCCCGGCGCCGCGGCAACGGCCGTTATTCTGGGAGTGGCTGTTTGATGTTGCCGGCGACGACAAATATCTACCGCCACCTTTGGCCGTGCGTGATGGACCTTGGAAACTATATGTGGATTATGCGGGTGCGACCGTGGAGTTATACGATGTGACCCGGGATCCGTCGGAGTTGGTCAACCTTGCAGGTCGACATCCGGATGTGGCTGGAAGGCTTACCGCAGAAGTGAAGGGGTGGGCAAAGTCCCTGCCACCGGAGGAATTCCGTGAGGCCATCGCGGGCGGAGCCGGTCGCATCAAGACCATTGGTCCCGGCGGCAAGGGCCCCTAGCCCGTCTGCTTAACGGAGGGATCCGCTGGCTACGATTTCCCTTAACAGGATGCTGGACGTGAGTAGTTCCGGGAGGATGACCGGATCCTCCCGCCCCGGGAACCAGAAGAGGTTGAAGGGCACGGCTGAGCGGCCGTACTTTGCGAGTTCAGCGGTGATCTGCGGATCCTGGTTGGTCCAGTCGGCGCGCAGCGGCGCGATATTCCGCTCTGCAAAAACCTTCCGCATCCTGCCGGAGCCGAACACGAGTTTCTTGTTCGTCTGACACGTTGCGCACCAGCGGGCGGTGAAATCCACATAAACGATGCGGTTCTCGGCACGGAGCCGGGCCACAGCCTCGGGGCTCCATTTCTCCCAGACGATTTCCGCGGTTGCGTCCGCCTGCGGGCTTTTCGGCCAGCCCAGCCACACTCCGGCCGCTCCGCAGACCAGCAGTCCGGCGAGTCCAAAACTCCGGCGCCCGGCGGACGCGCCCGGTGCGTTCCAGCGTCCGTAGATCCAGACCGCCAGGGCGATGAGCACGAGGGCGAACAGCACGCTCTGGAAATTTTCTTCCCCGATCTGGCCGGCGAGCACCCAGATGAGGTAGCTGACGGTCGCATACAACGGGAACGCCATGAACTGCTTGAATGTCTCCATCCAGGCGCCGGGCCGGGGAAGGACCTTCACCGCGCCGGGAAAAAGGGAGAGCAGCAGGTAGGGCGCGGCCAGGCCCACCGCGATCGCGGTGAAGATCGCGAACGATTGCACGGTGGAGAGCGCCAGCGCCGCGCCCAGGGCGGGCGCGAGAAACGGGGCCGAGCACGGCGTGGTGACAATCGTCGCGAGGATGCCGGTGAAGAACGAACCGGCGTACCCGGATTTGGTCTGCAGGCCTCCGCCGACCGCGGTGGCGCCCAGGCCGAATTCGAACACGCCGCTCATGTTCAGCGCGAAGATGAGCAGCAACGCGGCCAGGCTGAACACGAAGGCGGGCGACTGGAGCTGAAAGCCCCAGCCGAGCTGGCTGCCGCCGGCCCGCAACACGGCCAGCGCCGCGGCGAGCGTCCAGAACGAAAGCACCACCCCGAGCGCAAACACCAGGCCGTGGATCACCACTTTCCGGCGCGCATTGCCCGCCTGGTTGACGAAGCTGAGGACCTTGAGGCCCAGCACTGGAAACACGCAGGGCATCAGGTTCAGGATCAGCCCGCCCATGAAGGCGAGGAGGAGGGTGCCGGCGAGCGAGCCGCGGGGTGTCGCCGTTGCCGGACGGGCCGGCCCCTGCGCGGCTGATTCGTCAGCGGGCGGGGGGATGGTGCCAAAAGGCACGTCGACGCGCAGCCCGCGGCGGGAGCCGGTGACCGACCAGCCGCTATCGGACGTGAGCACGCCGCGGAGCGCGGCGAGTTTTTTCGGTGCGTCCTTGGAGATGGGCGCGGTCAGGACGAAACCGCCGTGGGCGTCCGCCTTGACGGTTTGGGGCAGGTCGTAGGCGACGAGGCCGTCGTCGTCGAAGAAGTGCAGATCCTTCGGTGGCGGAACGGAAGCAGGGCGCGGTTCGAGCGAGGCAATCGTCAGGGTGAGCGTTTGCGCGCCGCGGTAGGCCGACACGGTCCAGTTCGGTTCGACGCGCGGGAGATCGGCCAGGACGGCGCGAATTTTGTCGCTCCATTCCGGATCGGAAGCCGGAGGCTCGGTCGTGACGGGAAGTTTGAGGCTGACGTTCGCATTGCCGGGAACGCAGACTTCCTCGCACATCAGCCAGTCGGCCCGGGCCTTGAGCTCGACGGTCGTGCCAGGGGCGAGGTTGGCCGGTGGGGTGAGCGTCACGGGCAGCAGGAGATCGCCCTCATAGCCATTGCCGACGATGTCGCCGCCGGCGTTTTTCAGCACGATCGGAGCGGGCCATTGAATCTCGCCCGCCTCGAAACCCGGCGGAAGGCTCCAGGTGAGCGAAGTGGCCAGGCCGATGCCCGGATTGAGCCAGTAGGTATGCCAGTGCGGATCGTGCTTCAGGCGAAGGGCGACCACGTACGGCTTGCCCGGCTGGATCGATTTTTCCGCGGCCACCAACGAAGCGGTCACATGGGCCCGCGCTTCCAGGACAAGCGTCGCGAGCAGGATCGCGCCAACGGCAAAAAGACGGGGGAGCTTCATGAGACGTATGATGAGTGTTGTGGCTGAGGAGGCAAAGTTCGCGACCAAATTCCGGAATGCGGGACTGGCAGACGACTTATATTCTGTAACAGAACGGTTTCGTGCCGACAGGCAAACGTTTGGGCCATCTTCGGAATTTTTGGCCACGAAAGAACACAAGGAGCACATAGATCGATCCAGCTATCTCCGTTGGATCGGCTTGGAATTACGAAGCTGCTGGCATGGGGATCGATCTATGTGCTCCTTGTGTTCTTTCGTGGCCAACCTGCCTTGGATGACTTGGCCGGGTGGGTAACAGAACTGTTACGATCGGCCACTTTTCATATCCGAAGGGTGGAGGAGATGATGAGGCAGGCCCGCTGACTCTGTCCGGCCCGTCGCCGGAATCGTCCCTCCTCCCATGTTCCCCCCGTCCCCTCGCACAACCCGCCAATACCGGTGCGGTCTTTTCATTGCCCTGTTTGGCCTGGCGCAGCTTCGTCCCGTCTGGGCGGACGAAGGGGTGAGCTACAAGTATCAGGATTACCATGAGTCGGGCGGCCGCATCGGCGTGCAGGTGCATTCCGCCCTGGTTGAAAAAGATCTCGGGACGACGATGGCCATCCGGGTCAGCGGAACCCTCGACGCGATTGCGGGCGCGACGCCCACCGGGGAGCTGGCGGCCACGCCCGGGGGCCAGGTGCGGCTCGCCCAGATTGAGGAAGAGCGCCGGGCCTGGACGCTCGATTTTTCGAAGCAATATTCCGCGATCAAGCTCACGCTCGGGGCGGCCAACAGCCGGGAAAGCGACTACGTCTCGACGGTGGGCTCCGTCAACACGCAGGTGGATTTCAACGACAAGCACACCACGCTGGCCCTGGGCGCGGCGCTCTCGAACGACGACGTGAAAGTGTTTTACCGGACTCCCTGGGAAAGCAAGAAGACGGTCGACCTGATCGCCGGCGTGACGCAGGTCATCGATGCGCGCACGCTCGTGCAGTTCAATCTCACCTAC
>CAMAPG010000124.1 GCA_945859965.1 Opitutus sp. GAS368
ACTGCGGAAACGGAGGAACTGCTGGCGGGTGATCTCGGAAAACATGGTCAGTCGAAACGGATGCGCGGATCAACGACCGCATAGAGGAGATCGGAGAAAAGCCGGCCGAGGATGGTGAAAAAACTGATGAGTACGATGAGGCCCAACACGACGTTGTAATCCCGTCCGACAATCGAATTGTAGAACAGCAGCCCCATGCCATCGATGTCGAAAACCCGTTCGATCAGGAGCGCGCCGGTAAACATGACGGTGAAAATCCCGCCCATGCCGGTGGCGAGTGGAATCAAGGCATTTCGCAGACCGTGCTTCCAAGCGGCCCGGCGGAAGGAAACGCCCTTGGCCAGGGCGGTGCGAATGTAATCCTTGTTCAACTCCTCCAGCAGGCTGTTCTTGGTCAGCAGAGTCAGAAAAGCGAATTCTCCGATCATGAAACAGATCAAGGGCAGCACCATGTGATGGAGAAAATCGACGACCTTTCCCACTGGGGAAAGAAACTGGTGGTTGTCGGAAACCACGCCCGAAATCGGAAACCAGTCGAGAAAGCTCCCTCCCCCGAAAAGAATGATCAGCAGGATGCCCAGGGCGAAACCGGGAATGACATAACCGACAAAAACCAGGACAGAGGTCGCCAAGTCGAAAAACGAGTTGTGCCGGATTGCCTTGCTCACGCCGAGCGGGATGGAAACCAAGTAAGCGAGGAAAAACGAGGTGAGTCCGAAGAAGAGTGAAATCGGCATCTTGCTGAGGATCACCTGGAACACCGGGCCGTGGTAGATGTAGGACCGGCCGAAATCGCCGCGCAGCAAATTTCCCAGCCAGAGGAAATATCGTTCATGTGCGGGCCGGTTGAACCCAAAGTAAGCCTTGATGTTCTCAACCTCAGCCGGGGAAATCGCCTTGGTCCCGCCGCCCCGGTTGCTGGAAAACCCCTGGATGCGGCTGATCATCTCCTCCACCGGTCCGCCGGGAACCAGCTGGACGAGGATGAAGCAGGCGACGCTGATCCCCAACAAGGTGGGAATGATGAAGATTAACCGCCGGATAATATACGCGATCATTCCTGATAGTGTACCTCGTTGGGCTCGGGCGGAAGCGCGCGATCGGCCTTCATCGCCTCACCCAGTCGGGCGGATTTTTCCGCATCAAACCACCAATAGGCCGGGGCTGCATCTTCCCGGTCATATTTGTTCAGGACATTTTTTGGCGTGCCAAAACGATTCCAATAAAGGAGCCGGCTGCGATCCGACTGCCAGAGCAGGACGTACGGCATGATTTCGGTGAGACGCCGATCGATCTTGCGCACAATTTCGTTGCGCTTGCCCAAGTCCATTTCCAGTCGTTGCTCCGCGATGAGCGTGTCAATCGCGGGATCCTTCACCCCAGAAATATTCTGGGTGGCGGTTTCGTTCGCGGTTTTG
Organism: Opitutus sp. GAS368; assembly: GCA_945859965.1. Lineage (GTDB taxonomy): Bacteria > Verrucomicrobiota > Verrucomicrobiia > Opitutales > Opitutaceae > CAMAPG01. The sequence goes on from CAMAPG010000124.1 coordinate 1,419, forward strand.
GAACTCCACATCGTCTCGGGATCGCGCAAACGGGATGCTCCCCAATTCCGCCAGATCATGTCAAAGTCGTGCTCGTCGACACGCTTGGTGTGGGTGGCCGCAGAAACCACATCGATCCGAGCCTGGATTCCGACTTTCTTCAGATCCTCAAGGTAGATGGTGAGATGTGGCGTCACCTCGCCATGATGCAAAAAGACCAGCTCGAAGGACTTTCCTTCCTTGGTGAGTACTCCACTGCCGTCCACCATCCATCCTGCTTCCTTTAACAAGGCCCGTGCCCGGTCGGGATTGTATCCGAGGAAGGGTGCGTCCGGGTTGCGATTGTTGGGGTAGAGATCGGGATAATAATTATTGAGCAGGAAATATTCATTGAACATCAGCTTCTCGAGCATCATCTCCCGGTTCAGCAGGAGCGCGAGTGCCTCCCGCACCCGCCGATCCTGATACAGGGGTCGTCGCAGGTTGATCGCAAATCCCTGAAAAGCCTTCGGTTCCTGATTATAGACGGTCTGGCGGATGACCCAGCTTTTCTGCACTTGCGGAAAATCGGTCTGCTGCGCCCAGATTCGCGCCGTGTAGAGCGGGTACAGGTCAAAATCCCCGCGCTTCAGCATCTCCAAAGCCTTCGTCCGGTCCTCTAGGGCCCGGAAGACCAGGTAGTCGAAGTTGTACTTGTACTGGTTGATCCGCTGGTTACGCCCCCACCAATCGCCACGGCGCTGCAGGATGATCGAGCGGTTGGTTTGGGCCTGGTATAGGCGGTAGGGACCACTGACGACGGGGAAGTCGAAGTTGATCTCGTTGAAATCGCGATTAGCCCAGACGTGCTTGGGAAAGGCCAAGAATCCGCCCGCTGTCCAGAAATTATTCCAATGCGCTTCCTGGGCCGTGATCCGGACCGTTTTGGCGTCGACGATCTCCGGTCGCGAAAACCGGCTGAGGTCCACCCGAAAAAGGGACGTCAGGTTTTTCGGGTTCATGATCACGTCGTAATAAAACTGCACATCCTCTGCCGTGATCGGCCGGCCGTCGCTCCAGGCGGCAGCCGGATGGATCTTAAAGGTGTAGGTTTTTTTATCGGGGGAAACCTCCCACGATTCTGCTAGGACCCCCACCGGTTCCTCCCGGGTCGGGTGCATTCCGATCAGGCTGTCGTACATCGACCCGGTGATCCTCGCCGAGAACGAATTGTAATCCAACCACATGTTCAGGGATTTCGGGTACTCCCCGCCCCAGGTGAAAAAACTTCCGCCTTTCTTCGCCGCCGGGTTCGCAATCGGGTCGAATTCACCCGTGGTCTCCAACACGACCGGGCTGTCCTTGACCGGCGGCCCAACCTGGCGGGCGTCATTCGCCTCTTTGGAACGCCCGCAACCGGCGAGCGTCAGGGCCAGCGCCAGCAGGGCCGTGGTTCCGACAGCTTGGCGGGACAGGAAAGCGGTGAGTTTAGGCATGGTAGAATTCCTTTGGTCAGAACCTGGTTCAATCAACGGGAGGTCGGAACGAATCATCCGGCATTAGGCATAGGTGTGCCCGGGAATGCTAACGAATGCGAACCTCATCCCGAGGCAAGCAGACTGTTGATCACGGCCAGGACCGTTGGGAAACCCGATCCGTGGGCGCAAGCCGGAGATCATCCCGCTCAATTGGCAAATGCCGGATCGAGCTCCAGGCGGAAGTGCTCGCGCGCGTTGGCAAAACAGATCCGGCAGACCATCTCACCTACCAGTTCCCGGTCGGCGGGCAGTTCGCCCCGTTCCATTTCGGCGCCGAGCAGATTGCAGAGCACGCGGCGGAAATATTCGTGCCGGGTATAGCTGAGAAAGCTTCGCGAATCGGTCAGCATGCCCACGAACCGGCTCAACAGTCCGTTGTTGGACAGCGCGTTGATCTGCCACTCCATCGCTTCCTTTTGGTCGAGAAACCACCAGCCGCTGCCAAATTGGATTTTTCCCGCCACCGTGCCGTCCTGGAAATTACCCGCCAAGGTCGCAAACGCGTAATTATCCGCCGGGTTCAGGTCGTAGAGCACCATCCGCGGCAGTTCGCCGGTGGCATCGAGGCTGTCGAGATAACGACCGAGCGCCCGCATCTGCGAAAAATCGCCGATGCTATCCAGACCGGTGTCGGGACCGAGCAGGCGCAGGAGCCGGGTGTTGGCGTTGCGCAGCGCCCCGAGGTGAAGCTGCTTCGTCCAGCCGCGTTTCGCGTCCCACCGGCCGAATTGGAGCATCAGGTAAGATCCGTATTTGGCCCATTCCTCCGGCGTCGCGGCGCGCCCGGCGCGCGCCGCCGCGAACACGGCCTGGGCCTCGGCATGGGTGCAGGGTTCCGCCAGGGCCGACTCCAGGCCGTGATCGGACAACCGGCCACCGGCCGCGTGAAAATCGTCGTGGCGCTGCTTGAGCGCGGACAGCAGATCGTCAAAAGTATTGATCGACGTCCGCGACGTGCCCGCAAGTTTTTCGATCCACGGGTTGAAGGTCGCGGGCTGCATCACGCCCAGCGCCTTGTCCGGGCGAAAGGTCGGATAAACGCGGGTCTTGAGACCGGACTGGCGGATCTTGGCGTGCGTCTCGAGCGAATCCGCCGGGTCGTCCGTGGTGCAGATGACCGCGACTTGATTGGCTGCCAGGATGTCATGCACCCGCATGGTTTTCAGCTTGGCGTTGGACTGCGTCCAGATGGCGTCCGCCGTCGTCGGATTGATCGCCGTACCGATGCCAAAATAACGGGCCAGCTCGAGATGGGACCAGTGGTACAGCGGATTCCGCAAGGTATGCGGAACGGTCGCCACCCAAGCGTCGAATTTTTCCCGGGGCGTGGCATCGCCGGTGCAAAAGCGCTCGGCCACGCCGTTGGCCCGCATGGCGCGCCATTTGTAATGGTCGCCGCCCAACCAGATCTCGGCGAGGTCGCCAAAGGTGTGATTCCCCGCGATCTGCTCCGGCGGCAAATGGCAGTGGTAATCGTAGATCGGCTCATCCTTGGCGAACGTGTGATAGAGATCCCGCGCCGCGTCGTTATGCAGGAGAAAATCGTCGTGGATGAAAGGTTTCATAAGCTCGTTACCGGGAAATATCGTTCAGCATCTGCTCGAGCGTGCCATAGCTGCCCAGCAGGCGAGTCGCCGCCGCACAGCGTTCGCGGGGAGCGAGGCCGGTGTTTTCCGCCAGGAAGACGATGTAGCTCGCGACATTCCTGGCATACAGCAGGCGGCCTTCGGCGCTGATCGTATAGAAACGAGCGCGTTGCCGGTAGCCGGCGGTCGAATGATCGCCCAGGGCCGCTTTCTCGGCCCGCCCGTCCCCGGCCAGCACGTAGAGGAAGTTGTACTCGAACCAGAACATGTGCTCGGGACTCGGCTCCAGCGACTCCAGCGCCTTCCGGGCGGTCGCTTCATTCGCAAAGACGTCGACTGCCTGGTCGTTTTTCGCGAGGGCGTCGGTGACGAAGACCCGCGCCATTTTCTGTTCGGTCGCGTCGGTGCTGAACACACCCTTGAGCGCCAGTTCGAGCGTGAAGCGATACCAGTCGCGCCAGAGCGCCTGGTCGCCGCCGTCGCGCGAAGCGAACAGCGCGCGGCCCATTTCATAGGTGTAGCGTCCGCTGGTCTTGATTTCGAGCCGGCTGCCGGTGACTTCGCCCATGACCTGATAATTTTCGGCGGATTTTCCGGAGCCGGAATGGAAACCAATGCTCGCGTCAAACTGCCGGCACACGTTCCACTGCCGCGCGATCAGCTCCTTCAACGCCGCGTTGTCGGGATACGGCATGTTTTTCTGAAAACCGAACGCCGGCGCGACGAAATTGATCTTCATCCCCAGCGTTTCGCAGAGCGCCAGCATGATCGCGGTCGTCTCGGGCGTCGTCAGACCTGGCAATTCGTCGATCGAGAGTTCGCGCAGGTAGGCCCGGCCGACCTCCGTGGAAAACAGTTTCGCCCGCGCCGCGGCATATTTTTCGTCGCGCCGCTTCATCTTTTGCAGCGACGGCCACACTTTCACGAGCAGGGCGCTGAAATCGCTTTCGTTGAGAACCAGCCCGGCCGCGGCCACCCGGGTGCGCACTTTGGCCACGACATCCTTGGGAATATCGGCCAACACCGCGGGGACATTGAGCGCCAGTTCCGGCGAGAGATCGAAGGTGATGTAGCTCGCCAGCACACAGCCCGTGACGAGCTGGTCTTCGCGCGCGTCGAATTTGCCCCCGATCGGTTGGTGGTCGGCGTTGAAGCTCCACGCCAGCCGCCGGCGGTGAAAGCCGTTTTTCAGTTTGGAGAGGACGCAGCCGTGACTCATCCCCTCGACACTCTGTCCCTGATGGCCTTCCGGAACCTGTGTGCCGATGAAGGGAAAAGGCACGCTGTCCAGCCGGCCGGCCAGCATCTCGTCCACGTCGAACACGAGTTCGCGCGGAATCGAATTTTGATTGGCCGTCACCCCGAGTTCGAGCGCGCTCATCACCCATTCCACCGCGGGCCAGTGCAGCGCGGTGAAACGGGCCCCGATGCCCAGCGTGCTCTGGCCCAGCTTGGTCGCGGCGGTCGGGAAAACCGTTGCCCCCGCGTCATGCTCCTGGATCAGGTTCTTCAAGCGCAGCAGATTTTCCCATGAGGCGGGGAAAAGACTCGTCCCCTCGCCGAGGACTACCCCGCCCTCCAGCACCACGCCGTGGCCCTGGCCCCGCGCCTGCAGTTTCCAGGCATGGTCGCCCTGGGCATTTTCGAGGAGCGTCCAGTCACCGGCCGCCGTCGGGAAACGGCTTTTGGCGTGTTCGGTCACCCGGCCGGCCCGCGCATCCGCGAGCAGTGCATCCCAATCGAGGCAGAAGTCGGGACTGATGCACGGATTTTGCGCGATGCGCAGGTTGTGCTGCAGGAGAAAGCGATTGATCGGCTTCATTGAACGTCAGCGTCAAATCGTCATCGCATGATATCCGCCATCGACGACGATCTCTGATCCCGTGATGAAGGAACCCGCGCCGTCACTGGCCAGGAGCAAAGTCGCGCCGACGAGCTCACGGGCCTCCCCAAACCGTTTCATCGGCGTGTGGCCCATAATGCTGGTCACGCGGTCGGGCGTGAGCACCTTGCGGTTCTGCTCCGCCGGGAAAAAGCCGGGGACCAGCGTGTTGACCCGCACGCGTTGCGGCGCCCATTCGCGCGCGAGATTCTTCGACAGATTGTGCACCGCGGCCTTGGTCGCCGAGTAGGTGAAAACCCGGGAGAGCGGCACGATCCCGGACATTGAGCCCAGATTGATGATCGACCCACCTTCGCCCCGCTGGACGAGGTAGCGGCCGAACACCTGGCAGCCCAGGAAAACGCCCTTGAGGTTGACCCGCAGAATCCGCTCGAACTCCTCTTCGGTGATGTCGAGAAACGGTGTGGGGGAATTGATGCCTGCTCCGTTGACGAGGATATCGACCCGTCCGGACCGCTGGAGCACCGCGGCCAGCAAACTTTCAACCTCCGCCTTGCTCGTGGCCTCGGCGGCATGATACCAAGCCTTGCCCCCCGTGGCGGCGATCTTGTCCAGCCGGGTTTTCGCCTTTTCGGCATTGCGGCCCACGATGACGACCTCTGCTCCCGCCCCGGCCAGACCCTCGGCCATCGCGCCACAGAGTTCGCCCGTGCCGCCAATGACGACGGCAACCCGGCCGCTCAGGCCAAATAATTTCGTGAGTTGAGTTTCGGAATTCATGGAGGAAAACAGATTCTGATGATGGGGATTAAAAACGCTCCGGCCTATCTGACCGGAACAACCTGACCAACTTGGTTAGTCCCGGGGCGGTCGGCCAGCGCTTTCGTGAGCGGAATGGCCGGGACTCGAAAGGTGTTGGCGCAGGAAGGCGTCCGTCGCGTCGAGCACCGGCTCGAACCACGGATGGAAAAGCCAGAACGGATGCGGCGTATTCGGGATGACCACGATCTCCGCCGCGACCCCGAATGCTCGCAGGCGGTCGCGCATGACTTCCCGTCCCGGAAGTACGGGTGTCGGAGCCGTGCTGTTGATAAAAAGCGTGGGCGCACTCGGACGCTCGGCTTGTTGGGCGACAAAATGGGGCTCGGTAAAATCAGCCAGACCGTCGATATTCACCACCGCCTGCACCGCGCTGGTGCTGCCTTGCGGCTCTTCCTCACCTTCGAGGGCATCGACCCCATTGCCCGCCCCGAGCAAGGCCGCGAGCTGTCCGCCCGCCGAGGCTCCGACCACGCCGATCTGGCGGACGTCGATTCCGTGCTCCGCCGCATGGAGGCGCAGCCAACGCACGGCCGCCTTGAGATCGTGGAGCGCGGCCGGAAACCGCCCCCTCTCGCCCAGGCGATAGGAGACCGGAACGGTCGCATAACCTCGCTCCGCCAATCGCTTGGCGAAAGGGCGCTCCATTTCCCTTCGGCCCGTTTCCCATCCGCCTCCATGGACAATCAGAATTGCGGGATGCAGTCCGCCTTTGCCGGGCCGATAGAGATCGAGCTGGAGGCTCCGACCGTCCGACTGGGCATAGGTGAGATTTTCCTCGGTGATCACTCCGGCAGGCAGATTATCGGACACGCGAACGATCTGCGGGAAAGCTGCCTTGAGCTCACGCTCGGCGTTTTCGACCGTAAATTCGGCGGCAATGAGCGCGGGGCCGACGCTGCCGGCCCTGGCGAGCAGGACCCAGGAGCGAAAGGCCATGGTCAGGATTTCTTCGGCAGCCACTTCGCCGCCCAAGCCGCATAATCGCGTTCCAGGAGCAACCGCGGATCGTCCACATACCAGCGATAGCCGGCGCGGCGCTCGGCCTCGATCTCCGCCAGGCTGTAACGGATGATCGTATCGCGTCCGCCAAAAATCGGCCGGTCGGTGCCGATCTCATAAAACCGCGCCCACAGCGGCGGAGCCGCCGGATCAGCCACCACGCGGCGGTCGCGTCCGTGCGGCAGCTCGGGCACAGCCACCAGTTCGATGCGAATCCCGGTCAATTTGACGCGTTCGAACCAGACGATCGCCGCCTGCACCGCGGCCATGATTTCCGGTGACAGCTTTTTCACTCCGAGCAAAAAACGGACAATGCCCACGCTTTCATAACCGGACAGGG
>CAMAPG010000125.1 GCA_945859965.1 Opitutus sp. GAS368
CACGTAGTCGCCGCAGGAAACCAGCGTGCCCGGCGGCAGGTTGTGCTTCAGCGAGCCGACCGAGTTCAGCGAGACGATATCCTTGAACCCCAGATCGGCGAGCGCGCGGATGTTTGCGCGGTAGTTGATCGCGTGCGGCGGAAGCGGAATCCCGTAGCCGTGGCGGTTGATCAACACGTGTTCGCCACGCGTCTTGTACGAAACCGCACCGTAAAGCGTCTCGATCGTTTTGACGTCCCAGGCGGCGAAGAGATCGGAATTCACGATGCTGGTGCCACTGATGAACGCGACTTTCATGCCCGCATCGTCCGAAGCCCGCCGCCAGCGGGCAAACTCTTTTCTCGCCCCTGAGCCTCGGCGAAATATCAACAAGTAGGGCGGGTCTCTGACCCGCCCTTCAGTCCAGTCCCGAATGGCAGGTCGGAGACCTGCCCTACTGTTTCTGTTCTTATCCTTACTACCATGCCACTCATCGACAAGCCACTGCCCGAACTCTTGAAATACCAGGGCCGCAATCCGCGACCCCATGACTTCGATGTCTATTGGGCGGAGGCCCTGCGCGAGCTCGATGCCACCGATCCGCGCCCCGAGCTGCGTCCCAACCCGTTTCTGGCCACGCGGCATGCCGACTGTTTCGACCTCTGGTTCACTGGCGTCGGCGGGGCCCGGATCTACGCCAAATACCTCCGGCCGAAAAAAATGACCCCCGGCCAACACCCCGCCGTGCTGCATTTCCACGGTTATGCCGGCCACAGCGCCGACTGGCTGCCGAAGCTCGCTTACACGCAGGAGGGTTTCTGCATCGCATCCATGGACTGCCGCGGCCAGGGCGGGCGCTCCGAGGACAAGGGCGGCGTGCAGGGCAACACCCTGCGCGGACAGATCATTCGCGGACTCGACGATCCCGATCCCAAAAAACTGCTTTTCCGCCAGATCTTCCTCGATACCGCGCAGCTGGCTCGGGTGGTGATGAGTTTTCCCGAGGTCAACGCGGACCGCGTCGGCGCCTTCGGCCTCTCCCAGGGGGGAGCCCTCACGCTCGCCTGCGCCGCCCTCGAGCCGCGCATCAAGCGGGCCGCGCCGGTTTTCCCGTTTCTCTGCGACTACCAGCGGGTGTGGGAAATGGACCAGGCCAAGGATGCCTACGAGGAACTCCGGATTTACTTCCGGAACTTCGATCCCCGGCATGAACGCGAAACCGAGATTTTCACCAAGCTCGGTTATATCGACTGCCAGTACCTCGCCCCCCGGATCAAGGCCGACATTCTGCTCTTCACCGGCCTCATGGACACGATCTGCCCGCCTTCGACGCAATTCGCCGCGTACAACAAGATCACGTCCAAGAAGGACATCGTGCTCTATCCCGACTTCGGCCACGAAGCCCTGCCCGGCGAACCCGACCGCACCTTCAATTTCCTCCTCGGCCTCTAAGTAGGGCAGGTCTTTGACCTGCCCTATCCGGATTTTTTAACCACAAAGATACAAAGGCACAAAGAAAGCCACGTCCCCCTCAAAGCCTGCGGATCGGCTTTGTCCCTTTGCGCCTTTGTGGTTAAAATGGACTGGTCACCGGGCCCAGTTGAGCTTCTCGATCCGCTGCGCGAGCGCGATGTCCTTCCCCGTGACCTTGCCGCCCGCGTCGTGGGTGTTGAGGCGGATTTCGACCCGGTTGTAGACATTCGTCCAGTCGGGATGATGGTTCATCGCCTCGGCTTCGAAACCGACGCGCACCATGAAGGAAAGCGCCTCCCGGAAACTTCCGAAGGTGAAGGTCTTCGTCACGGCCTTGCGTACGTACTTCCATTTCGGCAGCGAGCGCAAAGCCGTTTTGATTTCAGACGGGGTCAGCGGGGAGCTCATATCCCCAACGTGGCGCCCCCTTGCATCGGGTCAAACCCTGCGGGTGGATTAACCGGGACCGGCCGGCCACCTTCCTGCGAAGGCGGCTTGTCAAAGCCCGCGGCGACGCCCTAACTCCCCCCCAGCCGCATGTCCGTCGCGCCTTCCCAACTTCCCGCCCACATCGCCATCATCATGGACGGCAACGGACGCTGGGCCAAGCAGCGCAAGCTGCCGCGGATCGAGGGTCACCGGCGGGGAGTGGAGACGGTCCGGGCGATCACCGATGCCACGCGCGAACTGGGCATCCGCTATCTCACGCTCTATGCCTTTTCCGTCGAAAACTGGAAACGCCCCGAGGAAGAAGTCGGGGCGTTGATGGGTTTGCTGGAGTTTTTTTTGAAGCGGGAAACGAAGGCGATGATCAAGAACCGCGTGCGGTTGCTCGCCATCGGCCGGATCCACGAATTGCCGGAACGAGTGCGTACTCAGCTCATCGCGGCGATGAAGGCCACGGAAAGGTTCACCGATTACACGCTCGTCCTCGCGTTGAACTACGGGGCTCGCACCGAGGTGGTCGATGCCGCCCGGGCGTACGCCACCGCCGTCGCCGCGGGGAAGGAAAAGCTGAACGATAGCTCGTGGGAAACGTTCCGCCGTTATCTCTATACCGCCGATATTCCGGACCCCGACCTGGTTATCCGCACGTCGGGCGAGTCCCGGGTGAGCAATTTCCTCCTGCTGCAGGCGGCTTATGCGGAATTTATTTTTACCCCCGTGCTCTGGCCGGATTTCACCAAGGGCGAACTCCTCGCCGCCTGCGCCGAATTCGCCCGCCGGGAACGCCGCTACGGGCAGACCAGCGAACAGCTGAAGCCCGTGCCCTCCGCCCTTGCTCCTTAGCCCGCCGCCACGTGAGCGCCTGGAATCAACGTCGGGCGCGGAACCTTCCGGGTTTCTTCGCTACGGTCAGGAATGACCAGCCAGTTTTCAACCCAGTCAATCTCCCTCTCCTTCCGTGACTAAACGCATCCTGAGCACCCTCGCCTTGTGGACCATCGTCTTGCTGTGCGTGCGCTTTTTCGGCCCGCTGGGCGGAATCTGGCTCGTGACGGCGATCAGCATTTTCACCCTGCGCGAATTCTACGGCATGCTCAAGCGCATGGGCCTGGATCCCTTCGACCGGTTCGGACTTCTGCTGGGTGCGATCATCCCGCTCTCCCCCCTTTATCTCGAACCGCATTTGCCCAACAGCGGACTCCTGCTGCTGGCCCTGGCGGTGATCGTGTTCTCGGTGCGCATTCTCGGCGAACGCGAGCCGCACAACCGGCTCGAGACCCTCGCCTGGTCGCTCTTTGGCGTGATCTACGTGCCGTTCATGCTCCAATTCCTTGTGCGGATTCTGCTGATCCAGGCCCCGCACGAGCGCACCGGCCTGGTGTTGTGCATCTGGCTGATCGCCGTCTCGAAATTTTGCGATGTCGGCGCACTACTCACCGGACTCGCCTTTGGCCGGCACAAGATGACCCCGGACATCAGCCCCAAGAAAACCTGGGAAGGCGCTGCAGGCGGGTTGGTCGTGTCGGCGGGCGTCGGGGCCGGCATCGCCGCCGGTTTCGGCCAGTATCTCCCCGTCCATTTCACCCCGCTCTTGGCCGCGCTGTGCGCCCTGCCCATCGCGGCGCTGGCCATCGTCTCCGATCTGATCGAATCGATCATCAAACGGCGCGCCGACACCAAGGACGCGGGCCAGACGATTCCCGGCATCGGCGGCGTGTTCGATCTCTCGGACAGCCTGATCCTGACCGCCCCACTGGGCTACGCCCTGTTCAGTTCGTTCTAGTCCCGGTTCGAACGCGCCTCGGACACGGGTCATGGGTTTCAAATCTTTCAATTAAAAATTCGGCCCAAGCCGGAATGGACTTTCATCCATTAAGTGAAAGTCCAGTTGTGTAGGGATGAATTCGTCCATTCATCCCAGGTTGAAAACGTCGTTGGATCTGGCGGAAGGCCTCGTTTTTGTCGCCCGGCAACTCGCTAAATTTGCCCACCGGCAGGCGCCCTCCCCGACCCGACCGCGCCGGGGTCTGACCCTCCGGCCCGGCCCGCAAACCGTGCTGTGGAATGCGCTCGTTCTGGCCATCCGCCCCCATCTCCGTCCACGCGGAGCCAAATCCAAGCTCGCGCGTTTCCTCGGCGTGCCTGCACCGCGGGTTTCCGCCTACTTCACGGCCCGCACCCAAGCCCCAGACGCCGAGCGCACTCTGCTCTTGCTCACCTGGCTCGCCCAACGGGAAACCGCGATCAAACCCTGAGCACCGTTCATCTGCTTTTTCCAGAAACCGCCAATCTGACTCTTACTTAATAAGTAAAGTCGGATGGTGGGCGGGATGGCTCTTCAGCTCATTTGAGTCGCTGCTTTGTTACGCTGGGGAAGAATCCTTTTTACTTATTAAGTAAAAAGGAGGCGCCGGAAAAATGTCTGAAGGACCAAGAGCGTAAAAAAGCGCGGCTTGCCCAGCGGGCTGGACGGCACGCATACTGACGGGCTTTCGTGGCTGCTTCCTCCTCTTCTTCCCGCAAACGCGTCGTCCTCCTCGGAGCCACCGGTTCCATCGGGGAAAACACGCTCCGCGTGATCGCGGCGCATCCCGACAAGCTCGAGCTCGTGGGCATCGCCGCCCGCAACAACTGGGAAAAGCTCGCGGTCCTCGCCCGCCAGTTCCGCGTGCCGCAGGTCGCGATCTTCGACGAGGCCTGCTTCCAGGCCGCAAAAAGCTCCGGGGCTTTCCCGCCCGGAACCAGGATCGTCGGCGGACTCGCCGGCCTGATCGAACTGGCACAGCTCCCGGAAGCCGACACGGTGCTCGTGGCCGTCGTCGGCACGATCGGATTGCAGCCCGCGCTCGCCGCCATCGCCGCGGGCAAGACCCTTGCTCTCGCCAGCAAGGAGATCCTCGTGCTCGCGGGGAAATTCATCATGGCGGCCGCCCGCGAGCGCGGCGTGAAGCTCCTGCCCGTCGACAGCGAGCACAACGCCGTTTTCCAATGTATCGAGGGTCATCCATCCGCCGGCATCGCGCGCATCACGCTCACCGCGTCGGGCGGCGCATTTCGCGACTGGCCGGTTGAGCGTCTCGCCCACGTCACGCCAGCCGACGCCGTCAAGCATCCGAACTGGTCGATGGGGCCGAAAATCACCGTCGATTCCGCCACGCTCGCGAACAAGGGGCTCGAATTGATCGAGGCGCAATGGCTCTTCGGCCTGCGGGCCGAACAATGTCACGCGGTGCTGCACCCGCAAAGCATCGTCCATTGCCTCGTGTCCTTCACCGATGGGGCGATGCTCGCGCAGCTGTGCCCGCCTTCGATGACCTTTCCCTTGCAGCACGCACTGCTCCATCCGCTGCGCGCCCCCGGAGTCGAGGCGCCGCTCGATCTCTCCCAATTGCTCTCGCTGGAATTCCGGCCGGTCGATGAAGGCCGTTTCCCGATGCTCCGCCTGGCAAAGCAAACCATGGTCGCCGGCGGTGTCGCTCCCGCGGTGTACAACGCGGCCAACGAAATCGCCGTCTCCGCTTTCCTGGAGGGTCGCGTGCCCTTCCTTGCGATTCCGCAGATCGTCGATAAAACTCTCCAGGCCGTCGCCAACTTCGAACCGACCGAGCTCGCCGCGGTCCTCGAAGCCGACGCCCGCGCCCGCCGGACCGCCCGCACGTTTTTACGCTGACATTTTCCGCTTTTTTCAGGGTCATTTTTTCCGCAATGGATCTTCACAGCCTCCTCACCAATCTTTGGTCGATTTTCCTGATCGCGCTGTTTCTCGGCGGTTCGATCTTCGTGCATGAACTCGGCCACTTCCTCGCCGCCCGCCGCCGCGGGGTGAAGGTCGAGCGTTTCTCGATCGGGTTTGGCCCAAAAATCTTTTCGTGGCGCGGCAAGGACGGCGTCGAGTACCGCCTTTCCTGGTTGCCGCTCGGCGGCTATGTCGCGCTGCCCCAGCTCGCCGACATGCGTGAGATCGAGGGTGGCAGCGCCACCGACGTCGACCCACTTCCCCCGCCTTCCTATTCCACCAAGGTCATCGTGTTCGCGGCGGGAGCCGTTTTTAACATCATCTTCGCCTTCCTGATCGCCTCCGTGCTCTGGTACATCGGCCAGCGGGTCGTCGAGGAGGAGCAGACCAACCGCATCGGCGTGGTGCTGCCGACCATCGAGCTGCCATCCGGCAAGACCGTCCCGGGCCCCGCTTTTGTCGCGGGCGTCAAACCCGGCGACCGCCTTCGGGCCGTCGACGGCAAATCCGTCGCCTCGCTCTCCGACATCGACATGCTCGTCGCCCTCGGATCCGGTCGCGGACCCGAAGGCGAACCCAAGGTCGATCTCACACTCGAGCGCGAGGGAAAACTCCTGCAGGTCAGTGTTTTCCCGCAATACGTTGGTTCCGAAAAAATCCGCAATATCGGTCTCGAGTCGACCCTGCGCATCATGGCGGCTGAGGTCCTGAAAGACGGGGCCGCGGCCGCCGCCGGCTTGAAGCCGGGCGATGTGATCACCCATATCGATGGCCAACCGGTGGCCTATGTGAGTTTTATCAGCGGTTATTTGCGGGAAACGACCGGCCGGCCGGTGAAGGTCACGTTCTTGCGCGATGAAAAGTCCACCACCGTCTCCATGACGCCGAAACCGGTGGTCGATCCCGAGACCAAAATCACCGCTTACCGCATCGGCGTCGCCCTGCGCGGCGCGCTGAACACCAAAATTGTCCACATTCCACCCTGGACCCAGCTCGGCAAACATGCCGTCTCGATGTGGCGCACGTTGGTCAGCCTGATCAGCCCGAAGTCCGACATCGGACTCTCCAAAATGACCGGCCCGATCGGCATCGCCGACAGCATCCACACCCTGGCCAAGTTCGATTTCACCCTCGTGCTGTGGTTCACCGCGTTGATCAACGTCAACCTGGCGATCTTCAATCTCCTGCCCATTCCGGTGCTTGACGGTGGCCACATCCTCTTTGCAACCATCGGCAAATTGCGCGGGCGCGCCCTGCCAGCCACGTTCATCGCCGCGACCCAAAGCGTATTCATCGTTTTGCTTCTTTCCATGGCGTTGTATGTGAGCGTCTTCGACGTTCGCCGCATCTATGACCGGAAAGCGGTGCAAGTGGACCCGAAGCCCGCACCCGTGGAACCGGCACCGGCAAAGCCCTGATTGGGAAACCGGCGTGGCCCGCCCGGTGGTGTCATAATTGGTAGGGCGGTGACTCCGCTCACCGCCGGGAACGTCCTCATGCCCGGCGCGGACCCGCCGTCGCCAAGCCTATGGTGGGCAAGACGGAGTCCGCGCCCTACTAGGCCTGCGGTCGCTTAAATTGGGACCTTCCCTGACAGAAAGTTTGTCCCCCGCGCGTTCCTCGCTTTAGTTCGAACTCTTCGCATGGCCTACTGCGCATCCCGTTTTCAAACCATCCGCCGCTCCACCTTGGAGGTAAAGATCGGCACCGTGGGCGTGGGCGGATCCAATCCCATTCGGGTGCAGTCGATGACCACCAGCGACACGCAAGACGTGGCCGCGACGGTGCGGCAATCCATCGCCCTGGCCGAGGTCGGTTGCGAGATCGTGCGCATCACCGCGCCCAATGTGCAGGCGGCCAGGTGTCTGCGCGACATCCGCACCCAGTTCACCGCCGCGGGCTTTGGCCACATTCCGCTGGTGGCCGACATCCATTTCCTCCCCTCCGCCGCCATGGAAGCGGTCGAGCACGTGGAAAAAATCCGGGTCAATCCGGGCAATTACGCCGACAAGAAGAAATTTGCCGTCCGCGAATACACCGACGCCGACTACGACCGCGAGTTGGAACGCCTGCATGAGGCGTTCTCGCCGCTGGTCCTCCGCGCCCAAACGCTGGGCCGTTCCCTGCGGATCGGCACCAATCACGGCTCGCTCAGCGACCGGATCATGAATCGCTACGGCGACACGCCCCTCGGCATGGTCGAGAGCGCCCTCGAGTTTCTCCGCATCGCCGAATCACACGGGTTCAAACAGCTGATCCTGTCGATGAAGGCCTCGAATCCGAAAATCATGATCCAGGCCTACCGCCTGCTCGTGGAACGGATGCAGCAGGAGTCGATGCAGTATCCGCTCCATCTCGGCGTAACCGAAGCCGGGGACGGCGAGGATGGCCGCATCAAAAGCGCCATCGGGATCGGCTCCCTGTTGCTGGACGGGCTCGGCGACACCATTCGCGTTTCGCTGACCGAGGACAGCGTGTATGAGATCCCCGTCGCCCGCGCCATCGCCGACAAGGCCATGTCCTTGTGGAAGCCGGAGAGGGAAAACGGGGCAGCGGATGGGTTCTCCATTGCAGGCCACCTCGCCGAGGTGGCCCGGCCAGGTCAGCGACCAGGCCTACAAGGGCCCGTAACTTCCGGAACAGAGGACGGACTCGATCCCTACCACTTTACCAAACGCGAGACCGCGGTCATTGAACTCGCGGATCATTGCACCGTGGGCCCCGAACAACCTCCGCGGGTGATCGTCCGCGCGCCGTCGGTTGCCGCCATTCCCGCGGTTTTGCGCGAACTCGCTTCGCCCAAGCTGAAGGACACCCCGGCCGAAGGACTGCTGGTCACCGCCGAATCCGCGGCCGGGCTCGCCGCC
>CAMAPG010000126.1 GCA_945859965.1 Opitutus sp. GAS368
GCGATGATGCCCGCGGCCACGGCCAGCGCGGCGGTAATCCGTCGCGGACCGTCGGTTTCCTTCAGGAGTCGGGCGCCCAGAAAAGCGCCGATCACAATGCTGATTTCACGCGCGGGCGCGACGTAGCTCACTGGGGTGAACGTCATCGCGGTCAGCACCAGCACGTACGCGATGGGGGAAAGCACCGCGATGCCAAGGGCGTAGCGCCGGTGTTCTCGCCAATGGTGGACGACTTCCGGCCAGCGCCGGACGGCGAACGGGGTGAGCAAGCCCAGTTGGGTAAAAGCCGTGCCGGCGTCGTACAGCAACGGGGCGATGGCGAGGCCCGCCACGCCGTGTTTGTCCCAAAGCGTGTAGGTCGCGATCAGCACTCCCGAGGCGAGTCCATAGTTCACGGCGTTGCGCACATGCGCGCGGTCCTGGTGAAACAGTCGGGTGCCATCGGTCAGGAAAAAAATCGCGGCGATGATCAGCAGGCCGCCGGCGATCGCGAGCGGCGACGGCCGCTCGCCCAAAAATGCGATCGCGGCGAGCGTGGAGAGCAACGGGCCCGTGCCGCGCGCCAGCGGATAGATCAACGAAAAGTCCCCGGTCCGGTAACCCCGCTGCAGAAAAAGCGAGTACCCCGTCTTGATCGCGCCGCTGCCCAGGATCCACAGGACGGCGCCCGCGGGAAGAGTGGGGTGCCGCCACAGCCAGTAGACCATGAGGACGGGAACATAGAGCGTGCAGATCGTCGCCCCGACCAGCCACACGAAGGGCAGGCCGCCGCCCGCGCGCTTGGCGCACAGATTCCACGTCGCGTGCAACACCGCGGCGAGCAGCACCAGCAGCAGGGCGAAGGCCGTCATCTGCCCGGAGAAAAAGGGCGGAAGCGGAAAGAGCAAAAGGTTACCGCCGCCATCGCGACTTTGTCGGTTCGGGTCTCCTATCACGCCGGGAGGGGCTCCTCGCACCAGCTGAGAGCTCATGTTCGGCGCCTCCTCGCTCAATATCAAGCTGCCCGATGGACTGCTGCCGCGCGGTGCGCCGGAGAAAACCGCTTCCGTCTGGACCCGTTACAAGTGGGCGGACGGCAAACTCAAGGGTCTTTCCGTCGGGGGTGGAGTGGCGTGGCAGGGACGCTCGCCGGGCGACGCGGGCAATCTCGTGATGTTCGCTCTCTCCCACACGGTGGATTTCTTTGCCCAGTATGGCAGGGGAAAATACCGGCTAAGTCTCAATGTCTCCAATGTCTTCGACAAATGGTATCTCGCGAGAGGAGTGAACCAGAATATATTGCTGGCCGGTCCGGAGCGTTTGATCAAACTCCGCATCCATCGTGCATTCTAGCCCCCGCGAATGACCACTGGATGAAAGCCGCTTTCGGCGTATCTGCCTGCCTGGCGATCACGCGTATTCCGACCCTGTGCCTCAAGTCGGTTCGCCAGTCCCGAATACCGGGATGAGGCGACATTGGAATTGTACGTGAAGCGGCCTCCCTGAATTTCCACCAACCCACCCATTTAAAGCACCCCCCCATGAGTCTGATGACCGAACATAAACTGCAGTGCGATGTGCTCATTGCCGGCGGCGGCATGGCCGGGGTTCCCTGCGCCCTGGCCGCGGCCCGCGGCGGCGCCAAGGTGATCCTGTGCCAGGACCGCCCCGTTCTGGGCGGAAATGCCTCCAGCGAAATCCGCATGCACATCGTCGGCGCCACCGGCCTGCGTCCGGGGGTCCCGCTCGAAGTCGAAAACCGCGAAGGCGGCATCATCGAGGAACTCCGCCTCGAGATGGCGGTGGGCAATCCCCAGCGCTCGGCCTCGATGATGGACTTGCTGCTCTACGACAAATGCCGCAATGAGCCCAACCTCACATTAATGCTCAACACCGCGGTGATCGCGGTCGACATGGCGGATGGAGTCATTCGTGGAGTCACGGCCGAGCGAGTGTCCACGGAGGATCGTTTCCAGATCACCGCGAAGGTCTTCGTCGATTGCACCGGCGACGGCCGGATGGGCGCGGAGGCGGGGGCGCCGTTCCGGCACGGGCGTGAAGGCCGCGAAGAATACGGCGAGTCGCTCGCGGCGGAAAAACCGGACAACAAGACGCTCGGTTCGACGCTGCTGTTCCAGGCCCGCAAGTACGACAAGCCGATGCCGTTCGTGGCGCCATCCTGGGTGAGGAAATTCACGCCGGAGCATTTCAAACTCCGTCCGTTTGGAAAGGCCGGCTCCGACCTCGGTCTCGACTATGGATATTGGTGGCTGGAGTGGGGCGGGACCCTGGATACGCTCAAGGACAACGAGCACATCCGCGACGAACTGCTGGCGATCATGCTCGGGGTCTGGAACCACTTGAAAAACGAATCGAAGGCCGACACGGCCAACTGGGCGCTCGAGTGGTTCGGTTTTCTGCCCGGGAAACGCGAGAGCCGTCGGTTTCTCGGCCAGCACCTCCTGACCGAGCGGGATCTGCTCGAGTCGCGCGTTTTCGGGGACGCCATCGCCTTCGGCGGCTGGCCGATCGACACGCACCCTCCCGGCGGCGTCGATTCCCCCGAGGAGCCGCCCTGCATCCAGAATCACCTGCCGTATCTCTATAACCTGCCGCTCCGCTGCTGCGTGTCCAAGGGGCCGCGCAACCTGATGTTTGTCGGGAGAAATCTCTCGGCTACCCACATCGCGTTCGCTTCGACCCGCGTCATGGCCACCCTGGCCCTTGCGGGACAGGGCGTCGGCACCGCCGCCGCCATGGCGGTGAAGGAAGGCATCGCGCCGGCGG
Source organism: Opitutus sp. GAS368 (assembly GCA_945859965.1). GTDB lineage: Bacteria > Verrucomicrobiota > Verrucomicrobiia > Opitutales > Opitutaceae > CAMAPG01. The sequence continues at coordinate 2,767 of CAMAPG010000126.1, forward strand.
ATATCGCCCAAAACACGGGCCTGATGCAGCGCATCCAGCAACGCTTGCTGCGCGACGACTGTTATTTGGTGGGCATCCGCAATACCGACCCGGCCGATCTCGCCCGCAAAGCCACGGCGTCGGCCTCGAGCGAACAGCCGAACGGCCCCGCCGCCAACGTGCTCACCGGGCAGACGCGTTCGGTCCACGGGCACTGGACGGAAAAAACCATCAAGGAAGCGCTGGCGAGCGACATCAAGCCGCGGTTCAGCGGCAACCTGTGGGACGAAGTGCTGAAACACATTGAGAAGGGTGGAAGTGGCCAAGCCCTGACCATCGGTCCGCCCGACCGTTGTTTCCCCGGCACGCACCGCTGGCTGAGCGATCCCGCCAAGGGACTGCCGGCGTGGTTGGAACTGCGCTGGAACGAGGCAGTATCGTTTTCCGAAGTCAGCGTGGTGTTCGACACCGGCCAGCACCGGCATCTCACCCTCACGCAGGCGGAAGGCTACTCCAAGAGCATGATGTGGGGAAAGCCCCAGCCCGAAACGGTCAAGGATTACGTCCTCGAGATCGAGGACGGGAAAGGCTGGCGGGAAGTGCACCGGGAAAAAGGCAATTACCAGCGACACCGCGTCCACCGGCTGCCGTCGGTGACCACCCGTGCGCTCCGCCTCCGGGTCGAAGGCACCAACGGCGTGGATCATGCCCGGGTTTTTGAAATCCGGGTTTACCGCTAATCCACATTCCATGAGGACCAACGCTTCCGCGTTCCGTGGTTTTTGGCGATGGGTAGGCTGGGCCGGCTTGGTTTGCCTGCTCAGCCTGTCCGGTCTCCGCGCGGAACCCGCGTCGGCGACTCGCAAGAACGTCTTGTTCATCATCTCGGACGACCTGGCCAACCTACTGGGATGCTATGGCGATCCGCAGGCAAAGACTCCCAACATTGACCGGCTCGCGGCGCGGGGCGCGCGTTTTGACCGCGCTTACTGCACGTATCCGTATTGCGGGCCGAGCCGCAATTCGCTGCTGACGGGGCTGTATCCGAACAGCACCGGCATTTTCAAGAACGGGCAGATTTTCCGGCAGACGGTTCCGACCCGCATCAGCCTGCCGCAGGCGTTTCGCCAGCAGGGTTATTTTGTCGGCCGGATCGGCAAGCTGTATCACTACAATGTGCCGGTTTCGATCGGGACGGATGGACACGATGACCCGGCGTCCTGGGAACTTGCGCTCAACCCCGCGGGCGTCGATCGCACCGAGGAGAACGGCCGGATTGTCAGCGTAGCCCCGGGCAGCACCGTGAGCTGGTACGCTTCGCCAAAGGGCGATGCCGACCACACCGATGGCAAGGTCGCCGCCGAGGCGGAATGGGTGCTGGAGCGCTGTGCGAAGCAGACCGACCGGCCCTTTTTTCTTTCGGTGGGTTTTTTCCGTCCGCACCGGCCTTACATCGCCCCGCGCGATCCCTATTTCGGCTACTATCCCAAGTCGCAGATGCGGGTGATGCGGGGGGTGAAGGAAGATCAGGCGGACATCCCGCCCGCGGCGTTGTCCAGTTTCGGTCCCCGCCTGCAGGCGGCCATGACGGACGATCTACAGCAGGAGGCGCTCCAGGCGTATTACGCGAGCGTCAGCTTCATGGACGCCCAGGTCGGACGGGTTGTTGCGGCGCTCGATCGCCTCGGCCTCGCGAATTCCACGGTCATCGTTTTCACCAGCGATCACGGTTATATGACAGGACAGCACGGGTTGTGGGAGAAAAGTAATCTCTTCGAGGAGACGGCCCGGGTTCCGCTCCTGATCGTCGCTCCCGGCGTATCCCCAAAGGGAACCGTGCCCCAAAGCCCCGTGAGTCTGCTCGATTTGTTTCCTACACTCGCCGGCCTGTGCGGCCTCACGCCTCCGGCCGGTCTGCAAGGGCAGAGCCTCGTTCCGCTGTTGCAGGATCCGTCCGCCGCCGGTCGCGGCTGGGCGCTCACCCAGATGGTGCGCAACGCTTCGGGTGAAGGCGGCAAACGGTTTTCCGGCTATAGTCTGCGGACAGAACGCTGGCGCTACACCGAATGGGACGACGGCACCCAGGGCCGCGAACTCTACGATCATGACGCGGACGCGGGCGAACTCACGAATCTCGCGGATGCACCCGCTCAGGCCAAGGTGGTGGCGGAACTTTCCCGGCAGCTTCATGCCGCGGTGAAAAACACCCTGCCGTCCTCCGGCGTGGTCCCTGCGGTCAAGGAAGGCCTGTGGCTTCCGACCTTTATGGCGCCCTGAAAACGCCGGCCGATGCGCTTTTTGGCAGTGGCCTAATTTCACCGCTGATGCCTTGGATCGTTCTCTTTCTCGTAATCGTTCTTCGTTCTCTGCTGGAGGGAGAACGAGAAAGATTACGAAGAACGAGAACGATTTATTCTCCTGGTCGCAAATTAGGACACGGCCGCCTATTTGGCTTGGCCCGGTCGGCCCGCTCCGCAGCGTAATATGCTGTCATGCCTACCCCCCTGTTGTGTGCCGGATCGCGGCGTTTTCATTGGTGCTGACGGCTTTCGCGGGCGTGCTTTGTTCGCCGGCTTGGGCCGAAGAGTACGACATCGTGCTGCATCAGGGCCGGGTGCTTGATCCCGAATCGGGGCTCGACGCCGTGCGCGATGTGGGAATCCGCCAGGGTGTAATCCAAGCGCTCAGCCCCACACCGCTTCGCGGCCAAATGCGGCTGCTCTCCGACGGCCGTTTCCTCAGCGAGGCATTTGCCGACGAATGGTTTTCCGGAAAAACGGCGGTCATCGATGTGGGCGCGATCACGGTCGTGGTCACCAGTCGGCCGGTACACCTCTTCGACCGCGCGCTCTTTCACGCCCATGGCCAGGATCCGAAACGTTTCGACGTGGTGGTGATCAAATCGCCCAATCCGCAGCGCCACATGTATCGCGAGTGGTGCAAACACTTCCTCTTCGTGGATGCGCCCGGCTCGACCAGCGCCAATCTCCAGCGGCTGCCCTACCGCAAGTGCCCGCGCCCCATTTTCCCGCTGGATCGCGAAGTGGTGTTCACGCCCGAGGCCAGCGTGTTCACGCGCCCGTAAGCTGGTTTTATTTTGTCCCGCCTGCTTCCGGAGCGAACCGGGCCTTGATTTGCGCGAGGGTAAGGCCCTCGATCCGCACGAGTTTTTGCCGCGACTTGTCGCCTTGCATGAGGGTGACACTGCGTTTTGAGAGATTGAGCTCGTCCGCCAGAAAAGCGCAGAGCTCCTCATTGGCCCGTCCCTCCAACGCCGGCGCGTGGACCTTCACCTTGAGCGCGTCACCCAGCCAGCCGACAACCGCGCTGCGCGGGGCATTGGGAATGGCCTTGATGGCCAGCGTGCAATGAGGGGGCATGGACGAGGCAATGTGGAACTCAGGAACTCATGAACAAGGCATCGGTTGAATTTCCGTTTCCTGATTTCCTGAGTTCCACATTCAAAAACGGCTCGGATTTCCCGATCCTATACCCGCTTTTCCATTATGACAGCGCTTCCGCCAGGACCGCGATGATATCGTCGACCGGCTCCGTGCCGACGCACAGCCGCAACAACTCGGGATCGAGACCGCTTTGCTCCAGTTCGGCACGGCCGTCGGGCGTTGTCACCAGATCGTAGTGCGCGAGATACATGAAGGGACAGATGAGCGTGGTCTTCATGCCGAAGCTCGGGCCCTTGGCCAGCCGCAGCCGGTCGTAGAATTTTTCGAGGGGGCCGCGCAGTGAGAACGAAATCATTCCGCCGACCGCGCCGGGCGTGCGGGCGATTTGCAGGTAGTGCGCCCGCGACGGTGGGGACAGCGCCCAGTGCACCTTTTTCACCTCGGGATGGCTTTCGAGAAATTTCACCACCGCCGGCACGCTCGCGTGGATCCGGGCGAGCACCGCGGGAGTCTCCGCAATCTGCGCAGCCAGGCGGGCGAGATCGCGCGGATAGACCGGCTCCAGCTGCGCGGCGATACGGCGGCGCAGAAACGCCGCGTCGGCCGAGGCGGGATTCACCACGGCGACTCCCGCCATGAGATCGCCCTCGCTGGCGGTGTATTTGGTGAGACTGGCGACGACGACATCCGCGTGCGGCAGCAGATCGAGATTATAGGCGGAGGTCACCGAAGGATCGAGGACCACCAGTGCGCCGTGCCGGCGGGCCAGGGCGGCGAGACCGGGAACGTCAGGCGTCTGGATCAGTGGATTGGTCGGCACCTCCGTGAGGATGCCGGCGATCCGGTCACCTTTTTCGGCGAACAGCCGCTCGAGTCCCGCGCGATCGAAAACATCGCGCACGTAAACGTAATCCTCGGGCGAGGCGGTGAACTTCTTGAGGATCTGGATCGTGTCGAGATACAGCCAGCCCAGCTGGACCCAGATCGTGCGCCCGCGCGAAGCCTGCAGCTCGGCGGCGGCGCGGAAGCCGGCGTAAACCGCGTTTATCCCCCCGTTGGCCAGCAGCAAATCATCCTCGTTCACGCCGGGAAACGCCGGGCGCAAATGGCGTTTCACCTCGCGGGCGGCATCGCCGGCAAAAACGGTTTCCGGCTGGACGGCCGGCAGCAGGCCACGCGCAACGAGTTCGTCCTCCGCCGCGCGGGATGAGAGAAAGCCGCCGACGTTCTGCAGAAACGTTTTGGCCCGCGCAGCCAGCTCGGGCACCTCGGGATGAGCGACGCCGTGCAAGCCGTCAGCTGAGCCGGACCCGGCCGAAGGCGTGGCGAAGGGAATGACGTGCACGGCGCCGAGGTGGGCGGCGAGTTCCTGCGCCATCCGGGCGGAAGGCGTGAGCCAGAGCTTGTGTCCCTGCAGCCCGTGTTTTTCGACCAAATGCTGGGCCAGTTGCTGGACAAATGGATGAACGACGAAACGGGGATAACCTGACGTGAGCTGGCGGGTGATTTCCGGCGTTTTTTCCTCGTACCCGCGGACCGCGCGCATGGTGGGCAGGCTGCACGAGACCGCGTGGATGCTGGCGGGTATACGTTGACCGAGAGGGATGGGCACGAAGACGGACATGGCGGCGGGAAAACGATAAGAGTGGCCCGGCGACGCCCGGCTTGGCAAGTGCGGAAGCAAGCCGACTGTGTCTTAGGACGAGTGGGATTCGACCCAGAGCGGATGTCACGTATTACGTGACATCCGCTCTGGGTCTCGAGCTGGTCGAACCGTTTTGCCACGAAAAGGCCCAAAATGACGCGAAAAATTCGGATCCGGATCTCTGAGAAGGATCTCGCCCCTATCGTGTCATTTTGGGCCTTTTCGTGGCAAAAAGCCTCTGGCTGCCGAAACGGTTTGCGCCCGGCGCGGCTCGCGCGTTGAACCACGGCGATGAAACTCGTTTCCTGGAACGTCAACGGCGTGCGCGCCGCGCACAAAAAGGGCCTGCTCGATTTTATGGAAAAAGTGCAGGCGGATGTGATTTGCCTGCAGGAGGCGAAGGCTCATCCGGGTGACGCGCAACACATTGCCTGGCCGCATGGTTACGAGGTGTTCTGGAATCCAGCGGTCAAGAAGGGCTACAGCGGTACGATCGTTTTTACCCGGGTGAAACCCGTGAACGTCACCTTGGGCATCGGCTTACCGGACCACGATGGCGAGGGCCGGGTGATCACGGTCGAATACAAGGATTTCTTTTTGCTCAATGTCTACCAGCCCAACTCCCAACGCGGGCTCACGCGTCTCGAGTATCGCACCCAACAC
>CAMAPG010000127.1 GCA_945859965.1 Opitutus sp. GAS368
ACGACAAACACATTGGCCCGACGCGCCTGACGGATGGCCAGCGCGGCACCCAATGCGGTGGGATCGTTGATCGCAAACACCGCATCGAGCTGCGGATGCGCGGTGAGCAGATCGGTCATGGCATTCATTCCGCCCATGCGATTGCCCCCGGCATTCTGGTCGCGCGACACCACTTGGATTCCCGGGTTGGCCTTAAACACCTGGTCGGCACCGGTGACACGATCGATGACTGCTGAAACCGGCGGGCCATTGATGATCACCACCCGGCCTTTGCCGCCCAATTTCTTGACCAGGAATTCCGCGGCCAGACGTCCGGCCTGTACGTTGTCGGACATCACCGTTGCATCGACCCCGCCTTCCGCCGCGACATCGACCGCCACCACCGTGATGCCGGCCGCGCGGGCTTTTTTCACCGCCGGCGCGATTCCTTTGCTATCCGCCGCGTTCAGGATGATCAGGTCCACCTTGCTCGCGATGAAATCCTCCATCTGGTTCATCTGCACATTGAGATCATAGGCGCTCGACACCGCGCTGAACGTGACGTCCTTCCCGCCCAGCTGCCGCGCCTTGGCCTCAGCGCCTTTTGCAATCTGGACGAAAAATGGGTTACCGAGATCTCCCACGGTGAGGCCAACCGATTTGAACGATCGCTCGGCAAACGAAACGGTGGCGACAGCAAAACTGAGGCACACGGCGACAAACGAGTGGAATTTCATAGGGGTATCGATCCGTGCCAATTTTTAACCAAGGAATTCGGCGCAGGCCAGAGTGATGTTCACTGCCCGCCTGTCCTATTTCACGAGCGCCTGATAACTCAGCACTCGGAATTTCTTGTTCAGATCCAGACCACCCGCCGGAAGGAGCTGGGTCATGAAAATGCCGATGAGCTTCTCCTTCGGATCGATGAAATAGATCGGATAGTAGGCGCTTCCCCAGCCGTAGGAGCCCTCACTGCCGAGTTCACCATAGTAGCCGAGATCCTTCAGCACCCAGAAGCCGAGGCCGAAGGCATTGGTGTCCCGGCCATATTTATCGCCGGTATGGTTCGCGTGCATCAAATCGACCGTCTTCGGACTGAGCAGCCGGACCCCGTCCAGTTCCCCGTCGTTGAGGAGCATCTGCAGCAGCCGCGAATAATCGCCGATGGTGGACAGGAGGCCTGCGCCACCAGAGAAGCACTTGCGGGGACCATGGACGTAGTCGCTGGTCTTGCTCGTTTCCTTCAGCACGATCTTCCCACTCTCATTGCCATAGACCGGCGCCAGCCGGTCCGCCTTCTCCAGCGGAAGAAAAAAGGAGGTATCCTTCATTTTCAACGGTTGGAAAATCCGCTCTTCGAAAAACCGATCGAGCGGCTGCCCCGAAATCACCTCGACCAAATATCCGAGGACATCGGTTCCATAACCGTACTGCCACGATTCACCGGGCTGGCCGTGCAACGGCAGCGTTGCCAGGCGGTTGATCGCCTGGCCGATGGTTTCCTCGCGGTTCGCGAAATAGTATCCGGTCAGATTCGCTTTTTCGTAGGCTTCATGGGCCAGGCCCAATCCGTAGGTCAGTCCCGCGGTATGGGTGAGCAGGTGACGGATTGTAATGGGCGTCTTGGCTGGAACCGTGACGTACTGCGTCCCGGCCGGGGCCCCCGCGGGCGGCGGGACCGCGACCACGGAATTCTTGAAGGCGGGGATATACTTTGAAACGGGATCGTTCAGAAAAAACCGGCCTTCCTCGTAAAGCATCATGATCGCCACCGTCGTCACCGCCTTGCTCATCGAGGCGATGCGGAAAATGGCATCGGAGGCCATCGGCTTGCCGGCCTCGATATCGCTCATCCCATAGCTTTTGAGATAAGCCGTCTGTCCGTTCCGCCCCAGATAGACGACGGCACCCGCCAGCTGCTTCTGGTCGATGGCCTGCTGAACCGCAGTGTCGAGCCGGCCCAGGCGTTCACTCGAAAAACCATGCGCCTCTGGCGTGTTAGTTTCACGCACTGCCGCCAGTGGGGCGCTGATCGCACCAGCCAGCAGCAGAAAAGCGGCGCCACGAAGCGCATGACGGAACAGAAAACGCGACCAGCCAGGAATCAGAGGATGAGGATTCATGCCCTCCGCTGTAATCGGCCTCTTCCACAAGGCCAACCGAATTTGCCGGCGCTTACATTACCGGGTTTTCATCCGGTTTTAGCTCGGGCGGCTTGACCATCGTCACCCCGGCGACCCCGAACCAGAATAATCCAAGGCACACAAAAAGAAACCAATCGCCGTGCCGCACATACACGCTTTCTCGCCCCACCCAGCGTGGATCGACCGAAACCACCACCGTTTTGGTCCCGCGGAAATAAATGCTATCGTTTTCGTTCGTGAGCATGGCTCGGACGTGGCCGAATTCATCGATCCAGCCGCTCCAGCCGCCATTGCCACAACGCAGGACTGGACGGCGGGTTTCGACCGCGCGCAGCACGGAATGCGCGGCATGCTGGGAAGCGGCGCCGCCTTCGCCAAACCAGCCGTTGTTCGTCAGGACCACCAGCACATCGGCTCCCGCCAGCGTGCTCATGCGCGCCAGCTTCGGATACGTGTCCTCGTAGCAAATCAACGGACCGATCCGGAGCGTATCGCCGCGGCGCAAGGATGCGGTCAGAAGATTGGGCTCGGTTCCCGGCAGGAAATCCCCGCCGATCGGCACAAATTTTTCCATCCATCCCAGTACCGGACGCAGGGGGACAAATTCCCCGAACGGCACCAGGTGCCGCTTCGTATAATAGCCGGGCTGCAGCCCTCCCTCCGGGGTCACGACAAACGCGCCGTTGATCCACGATTCTTCGGCCCCGGTTTTCTCAATGCCCACCGATCCCAGGAGCAGCGGCGATCCCGAGCGTTTGACCAGTGATTCAAGCCACCCGCGGGTCTCCGGATCGCTGTTCACCGCCAGGGGAGTAACCGCCTCCGGCCAGACAATCAGGTCGGGCCGGCTCGCGGCGGCTTCCAATGTGGTTTTTTCCAAAATCCCGAGTATCCCCGGGCCGCGCGCCGGATCCCATTTTATCTCCTGCGGAATGTAAGGCTGGACCAGCGCCACCCGCGCCACATCCCGACGGTGCTGGCCGAAGACTTCCTGCAGCAGCAGGAACGAGGGAAACACCAGCACCAGCAACGCCGCCATGAATTCCGGGCTCCGCCGGCGCAGTCCGATGTGCCGCTCCCGGAAAAGGCGGTGCGCATAAGCGGCAAAGCCGAAATTAAACGTGATCAGGACAAAGGACACCCCGCCCGCGCCCGTGTAACTCGCGATCTGCAGCAAAATCGCACGCTGCCACTGGCTCGCCGCGAGCGGCAGCCAGGGAAATCCACCGAGCAGCCAGGTGCGCGTCCATTCCAACAGCACCCACAATCCCGCCAGGCCTAGCATCGCCATGACCCGTGCGCCCGCTTTCTGGCCGCGCATCCGCGGCACGAGCCACCACACGGCAAGATACCAGAGCCCCACCCATGCGCCCGTGAACGGACCGAGCAGTAAAAGTCCCAGCCAGGTCACATGATGCAACCAGCCGAGCAGGATCGTCCAGGCCACGGCTTGCGCGGCAAACATCGTCCAGGCGTACAGCCGGAAGCTCGGGCGCAGGTAAGCCCAGAAAATCGCGGGCACCGCAAAGGCATAGGCAAACTCCGGCACCTTGAACGGCGGGAACGACAGGACCGTCAGGACCACGGTGAGCAAAGCCACTGAGGCGGCTCCCACGCAGGTGCCATGTCGTTGCCAGAACGACGGCCGGTCGGCATAGGGATCGAAGGGCACGGCAGCGGAGTCAGTCATGATGGGCCGGCCTCGCGCTTGCGCTTGCTGAAGGAAATCCCCGCAGGGTGCTCACGCCCCGTGACAGTGCTTGAACTTCTTGCCGCTGCCACAAGGACAGGGATCGTTGCGGCCGACTTTCGGAGCCTCGCGCCGCACCGTGATTTTCGGGAGCTGGATTTCCTCTGCGGGCTGACCCGCCGGTGCTTCCGATGCACCGGGCGCAGGCAACGCGCCGGCCGGGCCGGCCGCCGGGGCGTTCTCCGGACCTTGCGTGCGGGCGCTCCGCGCCAGGATCGAAAGCATGTTCTCGAACGATTCGAGATTGGTCGCGCTGCGGAACAGCCCGGTGCAGATCTGCAGCCGGACGTTGTTCATCAGTTCCTCGAAGTATTTGTACGCCTCGCCCTTGTACTCGACGAGCGGATCCTTCTGGCCGTAGCTCCGCAATCCGATCGAACGGCGCAGCTCTTCCATTTCCGTGAGATGTTCCTGCCAGTGGTGGTCGATCGCATTGATCACCACATAACGCTCAAGCGAGCCCAGGGCTTCGGGCTGTTCCACGGATTCCTTCACCGCGTAAGCCTTCTGAATGCGCTCGAGCATCGTTTTGGCGAGCGCCGTGATGTCGCGCCCCTGCAGCTCTTCCACCTGGAGGCTGACCGGGAAGTGCGCATTCACCCAAGTGACAAACCCTTCGACCGAAGCCTGCACCGGGCCGCCTTTTTCACCATAGCCGGCATTTTCCAGCCGGGTGATGAGCTCCTCCTCGACCTGCTCAAAAATGATTTCCTTCGGGCGTTCGGCGTGGATGGCTCCGTTGCGAATGCCGTAGATGACTTCGCGCTGTTGATTCAGCACGTCGTCGTACTGCAGCAGCCGTTTGCGGATGGAATAGTTCTGCTGCTCGACCTTTTTCTGCGCCGACTCGATGGAGCGGTTGAGCCAGGGATGTTCCAGCTCCTCGCCCTCCTGCATCGAGCCTTCCATGAGGCGCGAGGCCAGGTTGCCCTGCAAAAAGAGGCGCATCAGGTCGTCCTCGAGCGAGAGGAAGAATTTGGTCAGGCCGGGGTCGCCCTGCCGTGAGCAACGACCGCGCAACTGGCGGTCGATGCGGCGGGATTCGTGCCGCTCGGTGCCGACCACGTAAAGTCCGCCCAGTTCGCGCACGCCTTCCCCCAGTTTGATGTCGGTGCCGCGGCCGGCCATGTTGGTGGCAATCGTCACCCCTCCGCGCAAACCGGCGCGCGAGACGATCTCCGCCTCCTGCTGGTGATACTTGGCGTTCAGCACGGTGTGGATCACCCCCGCGCGCTTGAGCATACGCGAAAGCACCTCGGAGGATTCCACCGAAACCGTGCCGACGAGCACCGGCTGGCCGCGCTTGTTCGCGGTTTCGATTTCCTTCACCACCGCGTTGAACTTGTCGCGGCGGGTTTTGAAAATGGAGTCGTTCCGGTCAACGCGGATGCAGGGCTTGTTCGTCGGGATCACCTGCACGCCCAAGCGGTAAATGTCGTTGAACTCGGTGGCTTCCGTTTCGGCAGTGCCGGTCATGCCCGCGAGCTTCTCGTACATCCGGAAGTAATTCTGGATCGTGATGGTCGCATAAGTGCGGGTTTCCCGCTCGATCGCCACGCCCTCCTTGGCTTCCACCGCCTGATGGAGGCCGTCCGACCAGCGGCGGCCCGGCATGACGCGCCCGGTGTTTTCGTCGACGATCATCACCTTGCCGTCGGGCGTGACCACATACTCCACGTCGCGCTCATACAGGGAATACGCGCGCAACAGCTGGGAAATCGCGTGAATCTCCTCCGAGACTTCGGCGTAATGCTGCTGGGCGGCGAGTTTCTTTTCCTCCCGCTGCTCCGGTGTGAACGCTGAATTTTTCTCGAGATCCGAAAATTCGGTCGCAAGGTCCGGCATCATGAACGCATCGGGATTGTCAGGCCGGAGCTTCGTCCGGCCGATCTCGGTCAGATCCGCCTGGTGCTGGCGCTCGTCGATAACGTACAGCAACTCCTCCTTCAGCGTGTAGAGTTCGTTTTTATTGAGGTCCGAATTCAGCTCCGTCTCGGTTTTGTCGAGGAGCTTCCGCCATTCCGGGGTTTCGATCAGGCGCAGGAGCAGCTTGTTTTTCGGATGCCCCATTTTCACCTGCAGCATCTTGCGGGAGGCCGTCAGGCGGTCGTCAGCGTTCGCCTCAGTTTTCTCAAGCAGCGCCTTCGCCTCGGAGACGATCCGATTGCACAACCGCGTTTGGTCGGCCACGAGCCGGTCGACCGGCGGACGCAGGCGCGTAAACGGCTGCTCGCGCTCGATTGGCGCCGGACCGGAAATGATCAGGGGGGTGCGCGCTTCGTCGACGAGGATCGAATCGATTTCATCCACGATGCAGTACCAGTGGTCGCGCTGCACCTGGTCTTCCTTGCGCGTGGCCATGCCGTTGTCGCGCAGGTAATCGAAGCCGAATTCGCTGGCCGTGCCGTAAGTGATGTCGCGGCGGTACATTTCCTGCCGCAGCTCGGACGCCATTTGCTGCTGGATGCAGCCGACGGTCAGGCCGAGGAACTGATAAAGATAGCCCATCCACTCCGAATCGCGTCGGGCAAGGTAGTCGTTGACCGTGACGAGCTGGGCGTTCCGCCCGTTGAGCGCGTTCAGGTAGAGCGGCAGCGTGGAAACCAGGGTTTTACCTTCACCGGTCGCCATTTCCGCGATCCGGCCCTGGTGGATGGCGATGCCGCCGATGAGCTGGACGTCAAAATGCACCATGTCCCAGGTGAGCTCGTGATCACAGACCAAAAGCTTGCGGCCGACCATGCGGCGGGCGGCGTTCTTGGCGGTGGCAAAGGCTTCTGGGAGAATCTGATCCAACGTTTCTCCGGCATTGACCCGGGCGCGGAATTCGTCGGTCTTGGCGCGGAGCTGCTCATCGGTGAGCGTCTGATACGATTTTTCGTGTTCGTTGATGCGCACGACGATCGGGCGGCAGGACTCCAGAAATTTACGATAGTGCCGGCCAGAAAAGCGTTTGAAGAAAGTCGAGAACATGAAGGGCGAGAACTTAGGCAGAGCGGAGGCATTGGCAAATGACAAATCGTGGCTTCCGCCGAGGAGATTCCGGCCCTCCGCGGCCGTCCCTCAAACTCCGCAAAAAACCGGGCGGCCAGCTTCAGACCCGACCCCGGAAATAAGCGATCGTCCGCTGCAAGCCTTCCTCCAGCGGCACCCGCGGTTCCCACTTCAGGACCCGCCGGGCCAGCGTGATATCCGGCCGGCGCTGCTTTGGATCGTCGGCCGGCAAAGGCTTGTGGACGATCTTGGATTTCCCGCCGACGAGTTTCAACGTCAGTTCCGCAAGTTGCAGCATCGTGAACTCGCCGGGATTGCCCAGATTCATCGGGCCGACGATCTCGGTCTGGCCCATGAAGCGGACAAAACCCTCGATCAAATCGTCCACGTAACAAAACGACCGCGTCTGCTGGCCGTCGCCGTAGATCGTGATGTCCTCCCCGCGCAGCGCCTGGACAATGAAATTGGAAACCACCCGGCCGTCCGCCTCGTGCATGCGGGGTCCGTAGGTGTTGAAGATACGGATCACGCGGATATCGACGTGATTTTCGCGGTGATAATCGAAGAAGAGGGTTTCCGCACAACGTTTGCCTTCATCATAACAAGAGCGCTTGCCGATCGGATTGACGTTGCCCCAGTAGCTTTCCGGCTGCGGATGAACCGCCGGGTCGCCGTAGACTTCACTCGTGCTCGCCTGAAAGACCCGCGCCTTCACCCGTTTGGCCAGGCCCAGGCAATTGATCGCACCCATCACGGAGGTCTTCACCGTCTTGATCGGATTGAACTGGTAGTGCGGCGGTGAGGCCGGGCAGGCGAGATTGTAGATCTGATCGACCTCGAATTTGAACGGATCCACCACATCGTGCCGGACGAATTCGAAATTCGGATTTTCGAAGAGATGCGCGATGTTCTGTTTGCGGCCGGTGAAGAAATTATCGATGCAAACGACCTCGTGGCCGTCCTTGAGCAGCCGGTCGCAAAGATGGGAGCCAAGAAATCCGGCGCCGCCGGTGACGAGTATGCGCATGCGAAAACCGTGAAGCCAAGCCGCCCTCATTTCCAGCAAAACCCGTAAATCGCGAAACCAACGCGGGCGACCAACAAAGGTCCGCGAAGTTCCGAAACGAAAGTGAACTATTCTGGTTGCGAGAGCTCGCCGGCGGCTTACCTACCCGTCTCCCCGGAATTTATTTTCGGGCCTAAACCTAAACAAGAAAACTAACATGACTAAGAAAACCCTCCTCAGTGTCCTTGCGGCTCTCACCGCAAGCATCAGCGCGTTTGCGCAGCAGATTCCGGCTCCGACACAGCCGTCGGCGGGCCTGTTGGGCCAGCGGTACGCTGATGTCAGCTTCGGTGCGCAGGACTTCCACGGCTTCTCCGATAACGCCTACGGTCTCGGGGTTGGCGCCAGCCTGCCCTTCAACGAGTCGCTCGATGTCGGTTTCGGCTATGGCTACAACTGGCTCGACAGCAATGCCGAGCTCCGCAGCCAAACGCTGAGCACCAGCGCGACGGCCTACACCCACTACAAAGGCGTGAAACCCT
>CAMAPG010000128.1 GCA_945859965.1 Opitutus sp. GAS368
CCCGGCGAACCGGCCTTGCGCTGCCACGGCTTCAGCACGCTCCATCAACCCGCCAACCGCGACAAAATCCGGTTCCAGCAACGCAATGGCAAATTGCGCAATCTGCTGGATCCCGCGGTGCCGCAACTCGCGGCGAACGCCGTTTCCCAACTCTATGCTTCCGCTCGGGCGGAATCCGACGCCCGGCCCATTCAACGCATCCTCTCCCACCCTGGCGGCCGCGATGTGCTGGATGCGATCGAAGCCGTTCTGCCCCAATACTCCCTGGCCACTAGTCGCGAGGTGCTCAAAAACCATGGCAACATGAGCAGTCCCTCCGTGCTATTCGCATTGGAGGAAGAATTGCGCCGCGGAAAACCCGATGCCCATAACGACTGGTGGTTGGTGAGCTTTGGTGCGGGGTTCAGCGCTCACGCCTGCCGCCTCAGTACACCCTAGCCGGCGGTGTCCTGCTGGCGGATGCAGGATACAAGGCGGGCCCACCCATCAGATTGCGGCGACGGCATCACCCCAACACCACGACAGGCGACGGACTCGACAGTGCCCCGCCGCCCGGACACGCCGATCAGCACTCAATCGCAGTTCGACCAGGGATCGCGGCCCAACGGGAAAAAATGATTGCTTCGCGCTGAAAGCAATGGCGCGCTAATAATTACATGATCGCGTTACCCCTCGCCGTCGTCCTTGGCCCGCTTACCCTCGTGGCGCTGAGCATGGTGCTCATCATCGTCACCATCGCGTGGCTCCGGCTGCATCCCTTTTTCGCACTATTCGGGGCCGCCCTCTTCGTCAGCCTGATCACCGCCGCGGGCCAGAGCCATTCCGGGCGCTTTGTGCTGGCGACGGAAGCCGTGATGGCCGAGTTCGGTTCCACGGCCGGCAAGATCGGTTTCACGATCGCCATCGCCTCCGTGATCGGCATGGCGCTGATGGAAAGCGGGGCGGCGGACAAGATCATCCGGCGGCTGATCGCTTTTTTCGGCGAGGCCAACGCCGGGCTCGCGCTGCTCAGCTGCGGATTCCTGCTCGGTATTCCCGTTTTTTTCGACACGGTGTTTTTCCTGCTGGTGCCGCTGGCGCGGGCCCTGAGCCTGCGCACAGGAAAAAACTACCTCTTGTACGTGATGGCGATCTGCGCCGGCGGCGTGATCACGCATAGCACCGTGCCTCCGACGCCGGGCCCCCTCGCCGTGGCCGAGACCTTGAGGCTCGATCTGGGACTCTCAATCATGGGCGGCATTGCTTTCGGGATCATCCCGGCGCTTGTCGGCTTGCTCTTTGCCCGCTGGATCAATCGCCGGAGTCCCGTCCCCCTCCGTGAGACGGCCGGTTCGCCACTCCACCTGCTCGGGACCGCAGCTTCCCGCCGGGAGGAGGAATTGCCGGGATTCTGGATTTCGATCGCGCCGGTCCTGGTGCCGGTTGTCCTCATCGCGGGCGCCTCGATCATCGCTCCCATCCGGGCCGTCCTTGCTCCGGTCGCGGTGCAGATCATCGAATTTCTCGGCAACAAGAACATCGCCCTGTTGATCGGCGCCGTCATCGCCCTCGCCTGCCAGGCCCGACAGCAGAAGATCGGCATGAAAAAAATCGGCGAAATGCTCGGGGCGCCGCTGGAGACGGCCGGCGTAATCATTCTCATCACCTCGGCCGGTGGCGCGTATGGCGCCATCATCGCGAAAGCTGGAGTCGGCGATTCCGTGCGGGCCCTGGCCGACGGCATCGCCCTTAACTACGTCCTGCTGGCCTGGGTGCTCGCGGCCGTCATCCGCGTGGCCCAAGGTTCGGCCACGGTTGCGATGATCACCACCGCGTCAATCATGCTCTCGATCGCCGGTCCCGCGGGATTCGGCGTCCACTCGTTCTACATCTTTCTGGCCATCGGCTATGGCGCCACGACGCTCTCCTGGATGAACGACAGCGGCTTCTGGGTGATTGGGCGGCTCGGCGGATTGACGGAAGGCGAAATGCTGCGGAGCTGGACGGTGTTGCTGACCATCATCTCGATCATCGGCCTGATCGAAGCGTTGATCGCCGCCGCGTTGTGGCCGCAGTTGTGGTTTTAGGAAAAACCGCTTCTCCCGGACTGCATTCCGCGCCTTGTGCCGGTCGTTTGAGTAACCCGCCCGGTTGGGGGACTCCCGCGCCTCACCACAAAAAAAGCGGCTTTTTTGGGCCGCCTTGAAGTCCTCGGTCGAGGCCGGGTTAATCCCGCCGCGCCGAGATCAAATAGAGCAGGGACAGCAGCGAGCTGACAAACGCCGCCACGTACGTGAGCGCCGCGGCATTGAGCGTCTGCACCACCCCGGGCATTTCGTCGCGATCCACTATCCCAAGCCCGATGAGCTCCACTTTCGCACGGCGGCTGGCATCAAATTCCACAGGGAGCGTCACAAGGTGAAACAAGGCCAGCACGGCGTAACACATGATCGCAACATCCAGCATGATGCCGGTCAGGCCGCTCGCCAAAAAGAAACCGGCCAGCATCACGATCGGGACTACCCGCGAGACAAAATTAGTCGCCGGGACCAACGCCATGCGGAAGTTCAGCATCTTGTAACCGATCTTGTGCTGGATCGCATGGCCCGCTTCGTGCGCCGCCACGCCAAGCGCAGCGAGGCTCGTCCCACGGTAGTTCTCGGACGACAGCACCAAGCGCCGGTGCATGGGATCGTAATGGTCCGTGAGGTGCCCGCTCGTCTCGGTGATTTCGACGTCCGTGATGCCGGCACGGGACATGACCGCCTCGGCGGCCTCACGCCCGGTGATGCCACCGCGCGAAGGAATCTTGACGTTCTTCCCGTACGCACTCGAAACGCGGATCTGCGCGTAAAGCGAGAAGATCATCACGCCAACGAGCAAAATCATGAACGTGGTCTGCGAAATATAAACGAAGGCAAACGGAGTGATCATAGGGAAAAGGATGAAGAGGATGAACGAAGCCGGCTGGCCCCGAACGTGCTACACGTTACTCAAAACAAGGGATTTGCCAGTGCAAATTGTTTCATTTGGAAACGGGTGACTGTTTTCTACCATTCCGGTTTTGGGCGTCTCCCGGGTCATCCGTTATTTTCAGGACTCAAAACGGAAACCCGACCGAAAAATGCAGCGTGCCACTGGGATCACCTGCGCGAGGCTTGATGTTTCGACCATATTCCAGCCGCACCGGCCCGATGAGGGTTTGATAGCGCACGCCCAGTCCCAGCGAATACAGACATTCATCGATCGGATAGTTCGCCAGCCGGGCCGTCATGCCCAACGCATCACCGAAAACCACCACCGACCACTTTGAGGTCAGCGCCTGCTCCAGCTCCGCATTGGCCAGGGTGTAACTTTTCGCCCCGATGAACAGGCCGTCCGCATCGCGCGGGGAAGCGTCACCGGACTGGTAGCCGCGAATGCTGCTGTCGCCTCCGAGAAAAAAGCGCTTGTTCACCGGAATCAGCAGGTCGTCCGTGGCACCCAGCGTGGTGATCACCCCGTGGGCCACGCCGAGGTGGATCCAACGGGTCCGCCCCCAGGAGGTGTGGTAAGCCGCGCCCACTTCCCCTCGTTGGAAATCAGCTTCCCCCCCCAGGTTGCGGCTCGCTTCCTCCACCTGGAAAAACCAGCGATAACCCTTTCGCGGCCGCAATGGGCTGTCCCGCCGGTCGGAAGTCAGCCCGAAATCGACGCTTCCGACCGTGACGTCACGGCCATCCGACAGACGGGTGCTCAATTGATTGTCTTGATTCCGCAGGAATTGATACGTGTACCCGATTCTCGCCTCGCCATCGATGCGTGAAATCCGGCGGGAAAGGGAGACATTCACGCCATATTCCTGGCGGAGAAAGGCGTTTTCCTTCCGCTCCAGCCCGAACAATTTCGCCGAACCGTCGATCGATTCGCCGAAAATTTCCGGAACCGTGTACGTATAGTCACCGCGGCTGCTCTTCATCGATTGCACCAGTTCCAGCCGGCTTTGATGCGCCAGGCCGAACAGGTTCATCTGCCGCACCTCCACTCCGCCGCGGAGCTGCTCGTAACTCCCGTAGCCCAGAAGCAGGTTGGTGTCCCATCTCCGCGTTTCCTTCACGTCAAAAACCGGGTCGCGCACCTCTCCCTCCGCCGGTTCATAGTGCAGGGTCACATCGTCGAAAACGCCCAGGCGGGCAATGCGATAGCGGGCGCGCTCAAGGCGCAGTGGATTCAACGGCTCGCCCGACTCGGTCTGCACGCGCCGTCTTAACACGGATTCCTTCGTCCGCGCATTACCCATAAACCGCACCTGCCCGACTTTTACCGCGGGCCCGGTGCTGATTTTAGCCGTGACCGTGACGGGTTTTAGTCCTCCCGCGGTCGCGCCGGCCTGTGGAGTGAGCGCAACGTTCACGTCGGGATAACCCGTCCGGTAAAAGACCTGGCGGATCGCCTCCCGGGCATTCTGCTGCCACAGGGGTGACCAAGGCTGGTTCTCGTAGTGCAGCTTCACCCTCGACAGGGCGTCGACCGGATCCGTGCCCTCAAAACGCAGGGTGAGGACCTGCCAGCGCGGGCCTTCCTTCACATCGACCACCACGTCGGCCAGGCCGGTGGCGTCGTCAATGTGCGTCGCTGCCGCCCGCACTTCCGCCTGCGCATAACCCTGCTGGCGCAATTGCTCGGTCAGTTGTTCCGACGCCCGCCGGATCCGGCCGGGCGTATAGGCGCGGGTCGCCCCGCCAAACAGGGCATTGTCCGGACGGTAAAAACTCCGCGCTTTTTCCAGCGGCACTGCCGTGAGTCCGTCGATGCGGACTTCGTTCACTTTGTAGCGTTCACCCCGGATCGCCCGAAAGGTTACCCGCGTCGCACTTAACGGCCGCGGCAGTGTCGTGGCCAGCGTCAGGTCAAAGGTGAAGCGCAAGGTCTCGCCGGCCGCGGTCACGATCTCCGCTTCTAATTTCGCCTTCAAAAAACCTTCGCTTTCAAGCGCCGACAGCAAAAGCAGCGCGGCATCCTCGATCGCGTTGGCGTCCAGGGTCACCCCGCGTTCCTCGCCCAGCAAACGCTCGAGCGATGTCTTCTGCGTGCGGTTCCCCATCCAACCCAATCCATCGACCTCGATTTTTGCCCGCGTGGGCGCGTCGTCCTTCGCCTCGACCAGCGGCGTGCCAGCTCCGATCAGGAGAGCCGCAAAAACGACGCACGCGTTCCAGCGAAGCCGGATCTTGAAGAGATCAAAAGATATCCGGCATGGCTTTAGGAGCTGTTTGGGAAATGCAAGTTGCTTTAGATTTTCGTAGCGAAACGCGTGAGCGTTTCGGGTTCGGACGAAAGCCTCACGGTTTTCGCTACTCGGAGAGACGTATTCCCAAACAGCTCCTAGGGCGTATTTCCAAATTCCGCTATTCCGACGTTTGAAAACACTCCCTAGCAACGCCAGGAGTTCCGCTTCCCTCTCCGTTCCGGTGCCTCTGGGGTTACTTCTTTTCATCGCCTTGTGGGATCGGTGCGTCCGGATTTTTTCCGCCGAACACCCGCCATTTGATGCCGAGATTGTAATCGTCGAATTCATCGTACTCGCCGACAAGGGTGAACCGGTCGTTCAGGCCGTATTCGATTTCGTAGGTTTCGCGGCCTTGGCGGGAAACCTTCTCTCCGGTCGCGATGCTCAGCCGCCCCTCATCCGCCACGTCACCGCCGAACGTATTGATCAGGTTCTGACCCAGATAGGTCCCGAGCCGGGCAAAACGTTGGTTGCCGGTATAGGTGATTTCGTTGCGCGGTGTCTCGCCAGTCATGACCATAAGCAGCACTTGCTCCGCGTCGAGCGGCGGGCTCGAGGTGAAGGTCACGACCGGCACCGAGGCCGTGCCGCTCACCAGCATGCGCAGATCGTAGCCGTAGCGTCGCGAGATTCCGGTCATGCTCAGTCGCGGTTCGTACGGATCCGCCTCGGTCAAGCGCACCGCGCCTTGCTGGACCTTAAACATCGCAAAGGGCAGCAGGACCTGCCCGCGATCCACCACCGCTTCGCCGGTTAACCGGGGCTCGCCCAGCGTACCGCCCAATTTAAACCGGGCCGAGGCCACTCCCGCAAAAATTACGGTTCGCAGGCGCAAAAACTTCTCACCGGTCACTTCAATCGCGAGCCGCCAGGTCATCAAGGGGCCGCTCTCCACTGCAAAATAGGGCGGATGCCGGGCCGGACCCGTCGCGCCGTGCGGAATCAGCGCCCGGATATCGGACAGAAAAATGCTGTCGCGCAAGCGCACCGCCCCTCCCAGGCGCGGGGTTCCGTCCGCATCCGTGCCCAGTTTCAAATCGAGGTCTCCCCGCAGGAGGAGGCCGGTCTTGCGCACAAACGGAAGATTTTCTCCTTTGAGGGTAAGGTCGAAAGTGGGATCTCCTTTTTTCGGCCAGGTAACCTTTCCTGCCAGCGTCACCGGTTGACCTCCGGTCTTGGCCGTGACCCCGCGCAATTCTGCGGTCCGGCCGGAAAAACTCACCTCCGCGTTGATCTCCTGCAGCAAGCCGAGGGGTCCCAGGGGCCGGGACGCCGCATCCCGCACCCGGAGCATACCTGCCACTTCCCCACCGGCATTGAGGGAGACCTTGAGTTCAAGCCGGCCTTTGGGCGCCAGCACCCGCGGAAGATACCGCGCCAGCGCCGCAAGATCTGCATCGGGAATCAGCAACTGGCCCGTCGTTTCGCCTCGCACATAAGCCAGGGGATCGCGCTGCAGCTCGTTCCAACGTTCCGCCGTGAGCGGCAGTTGCGCCGTGCCCTGAACCTTTTGCCCATCCAGCTGCACGGAGAAACGGTCGAGCGTGAACGTGTGTCCATCGGCCGTGGCGTGGGCATCGAGCAGCTCGATCGTCGGCATCAGGTGTTTGATGCGTTTCGGATCAGCCGCCGCCCGCCTCACCCGTGCCTGGATTTCGCCTCGCGGTTGATTCCACGTTCCCGAGAGATGCAGGTTCAATTCGGGTTGCTCCAATTCAAAGCCGGTCAACGCCGTGATTTTTTTCCAGAACTCGGGATTGGATGTCGTGGCGGCACTCAGCACCAACTGGCCGCGCTCATCCACGCGAAGCACTTTAGACGTTCCCGGATAGACCGTGAGAGGCAGTTGTCCGCTCGCTGTCACAATCGCTTCGGCTCCTTCCGACACTCGCAATGATTCAAGGCGAAGGCCTGTGCCATCGCCGCGGGCCACCAAGGCGAGCGTGGCGGCGCGTTCCGGCCCTATCGCCAATTCCACTTCACTCTGAGCCGTGTACGTCAGCGGTCCGCGATTCCACTCTCCTTTTATCGCCAGCACCGAAATCTGCCAGGCCGGACCCGGCAGGACCACGAGATCGGTCCACCATTGCGAGGGGAGATGATGCGCCTCCAGTGAAACCCGCCCGACGGGGCCGCCCACCGCCTCAAATGCCAGGGTTCCGGTCGGCCCGGCCAGTTGCATCGGTCCGATTTGCAGCGAAGGCGACCAGCGAATCGCTACGGGTTGCGCCAGCTTCAGGCGTTCAGTCTCTCCTTGCACCAAGCGCAATGCTGTCACCTCTGCCCCCGTATTTTCTACTTTCCCGGCGAAGGTGATCTGTGAACTGCCCGCGCGGATCTCTCCTGCGCTGATTTCCGCTGCCGGGCCCTCCCCTTTCCAGTTCACGGAAAGAGCGACCGGATGAAATGCTTTGCCCAACGACAGCTTGGTGAAAAGCGCCCGGCCTTCGTGCCGCAATGTCTTCCAAGATCCTTCTGCCTTGGCTTTCACCGAGGCAGTGTCCGCCGCCATCCCGGCCGGCAGCCACCGCGCCAGCAACGCTCCGTTGATCGTGCCTTCGGCTTCCGCCCCGGACAGCTCCTTCGTTTGGAAATTCCATGACCCATGAATCCCGATCGAACTATTTTCCGCGAGGACCACGGTCGCGTTTTTAACTTCGAGCCGCGGCCAATCGAGAAGAGCCTGCGCCGTGACTCCGGGCACACTCCACTCGCCTGCAGTGATTTCCCTGCCCTCCAAAGTAAAGTCGACCTGCGGCGGCTTTCCTTCAGGCGATGTCAGCCGTGCTTCCCCGGTCACCCGGCCCTGTCCGGTGAACCAGGGTTGCTCGGCCAAATTTGCTTCCAAGGTAAAGCGCGATGTCCCCGCCTGCATTTGTCCGCGGCGGTCGAAAACCATCGGAGCGCTCAACTGCGCCTTCAGTCCCGGCAAGGTCAGGGCCAGCGCCTCGATCGTCAGCGATTGCGTGTCACCATGGCCACGCAGCGTAGCCTCAAGCGGCGGCGCCTTCTGTTGCGGCAGCGGTTCGCCCTTCACCTCGACCGTCGTTTCGAAGGTGCCGTCGCGCCAGTCCAGCGCCGCCGAGCCGCGCAC
>CAMAPG010000129.1 GCA_945859965.1 Opitutus sp. GAS368
GCCCATATGAGGCGTTTCCGTGCCTGTGCCAGGGGCGCGCTCGACATACATCAGGCCGGACTTGAGCTTGTGGGCGGTCCCGTATTTTTCCGCGATGATCAGCGAATCCTCGGTGCTGAGTTGCGGCTTATCCTCCGCCATCGCCTCGCGCATGGCGCTGTTGATCGGCCGTCCGGGGTTTTTGCGCGCCAGAATCCCGGAACGGACCACCAGCGCGATGGTGAGGAGAATGGCCCCGAGCAGGCCGAGATAGAAAAAACTGCGAGGTGGACGACGCATGGCGCCAGCCGAGGATAAAAATGCCGGGAAGGCAACCGTTCCTGCGGAAGGAAGACCGTGCAGCCGTCAGCGAGTTGAGGCGCTCAGGTCAGGAATGAGCAGATGTACTCGCACTGCCCGGCGAGCACTTCGATCGTGAAGCCGTTTTTGCCGGGGACGTCAAAATAGGTGCCGGCCGCGTAGCTGTTCTGTTTGGCCTGGCCATCGAGCGTGACGCGACAATCGCCGGCGATGATTTCCATCCGTTCCGGGGCATCGGTGCCGAAATGGTAGGAGCCGGGATAGATGACTCCCAGGGTTTTTTTTGCGCCACCGGGCAGCAGCAAGGTGTGACTGATCACCTTGCCGTTGAAATAGACATTGGCCTTGGTCAGGACGGTGACGCCGTCGAACTGGGTGGGAAGGGTGGACATGAAAAACGTCATGCCCGGGCCGCACGGCTGAAGCAAGTCCCTCCTTCGCCAAGGCTATGGAGGGCACGCCGCACTATTTATTTCGGTTCGTTATAAAGCCGGTAGAGCACTTGGGTGCCGCTGTCTTCCCAGCCTTTGGCGGCGACCAGGTCGTAGAGTTTTTTCGCGCAGGTCAGGCCCGGCAGCTCGAGCTTCATCTCGGCCGCGCCATCGAGGGCAATCTTCATGTCCTTCAAAAAATGCTTCACGTAGAAGCCGGGCGCGTAATTTCCGGCCAGCACGCGCGGCCCCAGGTTGATCATCGACCAGCTTCCGGCCGCGCCGCCGCTGATGCTCGCCAGCACGGCGGCGGGATC
This sequence comes from Opitutus sp. GAS368, assembly GCA_945859965.1. Lineage (GTDB taxonomy): Bacteria > Verrucomicrobiota > Verrucomicrobiia > Opitutales > Opitutaceae > CAMAPG01. The sequence continues at coordinate 1,049 of CAMAPG010000129.1, forward strand.
GAGTCCGGCCTTTTTCGCGTAGGTGAGGGCTTCGATCCAGGCGAGCATGCCGACCGCGACCGCCACCTGGTTGGCCATCTTGCAATGCTGGCCGGATCCGGCGGCGCCGAGGCGCTGGATGTTCTTCCCCATCAATTCGAAGATGGGTTTGGCCTTGGCAAACGCAGCCTCGTCCCCGCCGACCATGATGACGAGCCTCGCCTCCTTGGCACCAATATCGCCGCCTGAAACCGGGGCGTCCAACGCGGAGAGCCCGCGTTTGGCGGCCGCCTCGGCGACGCGCCGGGCCAGCGCGGGGCTTGAGGTGGTCATGTCGATTAAAATGGTTCCCGGCTTGGCGCGGGCGATGACTCCATCGGGTGCAAGATAGGTTTTTTCCACATCGCTGGGATAGCCTACGATCGTGATCACCACATCGGCCGCGACCGCGGCGTCGCCGGCGGAGTTGTGCCACGTGGCGCCCTGGTCGAGGAGGGGCTGGGCTTTTCCCTTGGTGCGGTTGTAAATGTGCAGCGGATGGCCGGCGCGCTGGAGGTGGCCGGCCATGCTTCGACCCATGACGCCGGTGCCGATGAAGGCGATGGAAAGGGGGGTAGACATAGGGGTTTGAGTGTGGGGAATTGCGCCCCTCGCGCAAGACGGCAGCGCAAAAGCGCGACGATCCCCGCCGGCGCAGCGCACCGGAGCGGGCTTGTCGTTGGGCGCGCGCTCGAGTTGCATCCCGGCCGTGAACCCCGCCCCTCTTTCCGCCGCACCTGCCGGGCTCGCGGCCCGGTGGAGGATTTTTTTAGCGGGTGGGGGGCTCGTCCTCGCGGCGCTGCTGGCCTGGCATAACAGTTTTTCGGCCCCGTTTATTCTCGATGACGATGAGAATATTCTCCTGAACCCCTCGATCCGGAATCTGTCGGCGGTGGGATCGGTGCTCGTGCCCCCGTCTTATCTCGGCGTGGGCGGACGTCCGGTGGCGAATCTCAGCCTGGCGCTCGACCACGCGTTGGGGGGAACGGATGTCCGCGGCTATCACGCGACCAATCTCGCGATCCATGTGGCGGCTGCATTGCTGCTCTTTGGTTTGGTCCGGCGCACGCTGTTGCGCCCGGTTTTACAGGAGCGCTTCGGTGCCGCTTCGGTGCCGCTGGCGTTTGTCGCCGCCCTGATCTGGATGGTGCATCCGCTGCAGACCGAGTCAGTGACCTATATCATCCAGCGAACGGAGTCGCTGATGGGGATGTTTTATCTCGCGACACTGTATTGCGTGGTCCGGGGGGCCGAATCACCGCGCCCCGATAGATGGCACATCTTGTCCGTGGCAGCTTGTGCGCTGGGCATGGCGACGAAGGAAGTGATGGTGACGGCGCCGGTGGTGATCTGGCTCTACGATCGCACGTTTCTGGCCGGGACGTTCATCGGGGCGTTGCGGATGCGGTGGAAACTGTATGCCGGCCTCGCGGCGACCTGGCTGGTGCTGGCGCTGTTGTTGATGGGGGCGATGGATCCGGGCCGGGCGATCGGTTATGAGCATGGAGTGACGTGGTGGAACTACGCCCTCACCGAGAGTCGCGTGGTGATTCATTACCTGTGGCTTTCGCTGTGGCCTTATCCGCTGATTCTCGACCGCGGCATGGACATCGTCCAGCACCCGGCGGAAGTCGGTCCCTTTCTCGTCGCGATCGCGCTCCTGGTTGGCGGCACCGCCTACGCCCTGTGGCGCCGCCCGGTGCTGGGTTTTGCGGGAGCGTGGGTTTTGGTGATTCTGTCTCCGGCCTCCAGTGTGGTGCCGGTCGCGTTCCAGCCCATGGCCGAGCACCGCATGTATCTGCCGCTGGCCAGTGTGGTGGTGGCGGGTGTGTTGGCCCTGTATGACCGAATCGGGCGCCGGAGCTTTCCCGTCCTGCTGGTGCTCGCGGTGCTCTTCGGCCTGCTGACCGTGCGGCGCAATGTGGATTATCACAGTGTGATCGGAATGTGGACGGACAACGTGAAGAAATGCCCGGACAATGCCCGCGTCCGCAACACGCTCGGCGTCATGCTCGCGGGGGCCAACCGCCTGCCGGAGGCGATCGTGCAATGGCGGGAGGCGGTGCGGGTGGCGCCGAATTACGTGATGCCGTACAATAACATCGGCCAGTATCTCGCCGCCTCGGGCCGGCAAGCGGAGGCCGTGCAAGCGTATCAAACGGCCTTGCGCCTCATGCCGGACTTTCCCACCGCCCGCGCCAATCTCGGGTTCAGTTTGCTGGCGCTGGGCCAGCGCAACGAGGCGCAGCGGCAATTCGAGGCGGTGTTGCGGAAGGATCCCGACTCCGTCCTGGCGCACCGGGGAATGGCGCAGCTGTACGGGGCCAAGGGGCGCATGGACGAAGTGGTGAAGCACCTGACTCTTGCCCTCCGGATTTCGCCCACCGATTTTGAGACGCAGAATAATCTGGGAGTGGCGCTGGTCACGCTGGGGCGGGGCAAGGAGGCCTTGCCGCATTTTGCCGAAGCGACGCGGCTCAAGCCCGATTACGCGGCGGCTTATGGCAATCTCGGCCTCGCGCTGGTCGGCCAGGAGCGGATCAGCGAGGCGCGAGTGCAGCTGCAAAAAGCGGTGCGACTCGAGCCGGGCAATCCGGAGTGGGGAGCGATGCTGGAAAAAATTTCCGCCCCGTGAAGTGCTAGAAATTGTTTGGGAATACGTCTCTCCGAGTAGCGAAAGCCGTGAGGCTTTCGTCCGAACCCGAAACGCTCATGCGTTTCGCTACGAGAATCTAAAGCAAACGGAATTTCCCAAACAGCTCCTAGCGGGCGGGGCATCCGCAGCCCGCAGGCTTTGTTTTTGGGAGATGATTTCTGCCTAGACGCGATTGAACGCGGCCCTGAAGCTGCGGTTTGTGCTTATCCTCAACACTCTAACGCCGGTCTTCCTGTTGATCGCGATTGGAGTGGTGCTCCAGCGGAGCGGATTCGTTTCCGAGGGATTTTTGCGTGAGGCCAACCGGCTGACGTACTGGCTGGGTTTGCCGGCCCTGCTCTTTTCGCAGCTGGTCAGCGCGATGCATGGGACGAGCGCGGCCCAGGCGATCCTGATGGCGCAGCTCACCGCGACAGGAGTCGTGATCGGGCTGGCCTATCTGGCCGCGGTGCTGTTGCGCGTGCCTGGCTCGGGGGCGGGCACCTTTGTGCAGGCTGGATTCCGCGGAAATCTGGCGTTCGTCGGGCTGCCGATCATCTACGCCATGCCCGATGCCACGTTGCCCGGCGGAATGTCGATCCGGACGGCCGCGGTGCTGACGGTCGCGCCAATGATGGTGGTTTATAACGTCGCCGGCGTGGTCGTGCTGCTGCTGAGCCAGCATCCGATCCACGTCCGCATGATTCCGCCGTTTGTAAAGCAGCTCGCCACGACCCCGCCCTTGCTGGCGGCGCTCGCGGGCCTCGTTTTTGTGCTGATGGATTGGACGCTGCCGGCGTCCTTGGACAAGACCTTCAACGCGCTGGGAGAGATGGCACTGCCGCTCGGTTTGCTGGGTGTGGGCGGCTCGATCGTCACGGTGAAATTTGGCCGGAACTGGCACGTGCCCCTGGCCGCGGCGCTGGTGAAAACGGCGCTGTCGCCGCTCATTGGCTGGCTGGTCGGGCGTTGGTTCGGACTCGATCCGCTGGCGCTCAAGATGGTGATGATTTTCATGGCGACTCCATCCGCGGTGGTTTCCTACACCATGGCGCTCGAGATGAAAGGCGACGGCGGGCTCGCTTCGGGCGCGATTGTCATGAGCGTGCTGACGTCGGTCGTCACGCTCGCTGTGATCCTGGCGATCTGAGATTGCCGGCCGGGACCTGACTGTAGCGGCGGTCTGTGACCCGCCGTTCCACTAATCACGGAATGCGCAGGGTGCGGCCGATGACGAGGCTGCGTTCGTCCTGCAGGATGTCGCGATTCGCGGCCAGGATTTCCGTCCAACGATTCGGCGTGCCGTAGTATTGGCGGGAAATTTTCGCGAGGGAATCGCCCGCGGCGATGGTGTGCACCCGCCCGGGTGCCGGCGGGGCGGAGGGAGTCGTGGACAGGTCGCGGGGCTCGGTGAAATCCGTGTTGATCACGGGGACCGACGGACGGGAAGGAGGTGAGGCGGGAGTGGGGCCGGTCAGCGCGAGCCGGGTTTTCAGATTCGCATTTTCGGCGGCAATGGCGGCGGCTTGGGCCTGGGTCTGCCGGAGTTGGTCGCGCAATCCCTGCACCTGGGCGGCGAGGGGAATCGCGCTGCGGGTCACCGCGAGCTGCGCTTCAATCGCGGATTTTTCCGCCGCGATTTTTTCACTCTCCGCCTTCAGCTGGTCGTTTTCATTCTGCAGGAGCGTGAAGCTGCGGAGGGCAGTCGCGAGCTTGGCCTGGGTATCGGTGGGCGTGGATGCGTCCGCGGAACCAGTCCCGCCGGCTGACCCGGTCACGATGGCCAGTTGCTGCTTCAGCGACCCGCGCTCGTTTTCCAGGCTGGACACTTTCGTCCGCAACTCGGCGAGTTGGGCGACGAGGTTCGCGGTGTCGGCGTCGCCGGCCGCCGGCGCGCCGGCTCCGCCACTCCCGCCGGGAGTCGACCGGATTCTGGTCACGCTCGCCTCGAGTTTGGCGTTGGGTTCGCGCGCGGGGGCTTCGCTGTTGATCGCCAGCCCCGGAGAAATCGTGTTGGCGTTGCCGGCGGTCGTGGCCCGCGTGGCCGAAAGGGTCGCGACCCGGGCGTTGGCGGTCGATAGCTGGCTGCGAAGCGCTTCGGCGTCCTGTTCGGCGCGGGCCCGGGAGTCCTTTTGCGCGAGGAGCTCGGTGTTGAGCTGGGCCAGGGCGGTCTGGGCTTCCTTGTTTTCAGTCGTGAGCCCTTTGACCCGGCCAGCGAGGGCGGAATTTTCCGTACGGGCCTTTTCCACGTCGGAACGCAACCGGCTGTTTTCCTCCTGCAATTGCGTATAATTGCGCAGCGAGGAAGCGAGTTTCTCCTCCGTCATCGCGAGTTGGGATTGCAACTCGCCGCCCGGGCGCGAGGTTGGTTGCAGCCGCTGGCGCTCGGCCTGGAGCTTGGCGTAATCGCTGCGCAAGGTCGCCAGTTCGCGCGTGGCCTGGTTGAGCTGTGCCACCAGTTGGGGGGTGGCGGCTCCGCTCGTCGATTGTTTGTCGAGCAGGGCGCGCAGGGTCTCACCCTCTTTTTTGGCGAGCGTCAGCTCCTGCTGCAGTTTTTCCTTCTGGGTCTGGAGTTTGTAATTCTCCTCCGAAAGCGTGAGATCGGAAGCCGGTTGGCGACCGAAGTGCACGTAGTTGCATCCGGTGAAAGCGAGTACGAGTCCCAGAAGGGGCGCCGGGGTAAGGCGAAGACGCGGCAGGTGCATGGGCGGCTATCAAGGACGGAAACTGCGGCGAGGCAACCTTTCCGCAGCGGGGTGGTAGAACTACGGCACTCGGATGAAAAACCACCTGAACGGGATCGAAAGTTCCCGAGATCGACCTTCGTCCCTTTGTGGTTCAACCGGATCGAACCTCCGGATTTTTAAACCACAAAGGGACAAAGGTCGATCCCTCGCCGATCCCGGTGGAAGGTTAGGCAGCCATCAAGCGCTACCTTGTGGTGGTTTCCCCCACTTGTCAGGGGATGCGCAGGACGCGGCCGACGACCAGGCTCTTTTCATCCCGCAGCACATCGCGGTTGGCCGCCAGGATCTCGGGCCAGCGGCTGCCGGTATTGTAATACTGCAGGGAGATCTTCGTGAGCGTATCGCCGGCGGCCACGCGATGCTGCCGTACGGGCGGGGTCGTGGTTTCGGCCGGAGCCGGAGTTGGGCTTGCGACCACGGCAGCAGGCAGAGTCGGGGCGGAACGGGTGGGCGCGGACAGGGTGGATGCCGCCGGAGACGGGTTGGCGGCGCGGACCGGCTCGGGAATTGGGGTGGTCCGCGCGGGTGGAGGGACGGACACGGCGCGGCCGATGGTCTGTGACACGCTGGAGAGCGCCTCGCGCAGCCGGGCATTCTCGCTCGCCAGGTTGCGGCTGACGTTTTGGGCGGCGGCGGCCTGGCGTTCGATGTCGGCGATGCGGCCGCGCAGCATGTCGAGGTCTGCGGCCGGTGCGGCCACCGCCAGGCGCGTTTTCATTTGGGCGTTTTCATCGGCGAGGACGGCGGCTTGCGCCTGGGTCTGGCGGAGCTGGTCGCGCAGGGCGACTGCTTGCGCGGCCACGGGAACGGCGCCCTTGGTTTCAACCAGCTGCGTTTCGAGCGCGGATTTTTCCGCGGCCAGTTTTTCATTCCCCGCCTTGAGCTCATCCAGTTCGTTTTGCATTAGGCTGAAGCTGCGCAAGGCCGCGGTAAGCTTGACCTCGGTCTCGGAATCCGCCGCGGCGGTCGCAGCCGGGTGTTCCGCTTTTTTCGCTTCGGCCAATTGTTGCTGCAGACCGGTGCGTTCCGCCTCGAGGGTCTGGAGCTGTTGGCGAAGCGCGGCTGTTTCCGTGGCGGACGCAGCTTTGACCTGGGCAATCTGGTCTTCCTGCGCGCGCTGCAGACGCGTGGCGTCCGGGCGCTCGGCGGCGGCACGGCGCAGCGTTTCGTTCTCGGCCGCAAGACGGGCCTGGCTTTCCGTGGCCCGGGTTTTTTCCGCGGCGAGGGCCGTGCGGGCGGACTCGAGGGTTTGCACTTGGGTGCGAAGGACAGAGAGCTGTTCGGCCGCGGTTTTTGCGGCGTCATCCCTGGACTGGGCTGCGGCGATGGTGGCTTTCGCTTTGGCCGCCGCCTCGGTGCGGCCCGCTTCGCTGGCCGCAAGCGCCCGGCGCGCGTTGTCGAGCTGGCTCTGTAAATCGGCGAGCTCGGCGTCGGTTTTCTGGGTTCGGGCGGCTTTGCCTTGCGCGGCGGCGGATTCCGCGGTGAGCTTCTCCTGCGTTTCCGCCAGCTGGCGGCGGGCTTCGGCCAATTCGGCCGCGGCTTTGGCGCCCGTATTCGAGCCGGCGGATTGAGCCGCTTTTTCCCGGGCGAGTGCTTCCTTGGCGGAGGCGATTTGGGCGGACAATTCGGCCGCGGTGCGACCGCGTTCGGAGGCAAGATCCTCCAACTGCTGGTTGCGTGCAGCGGTGGTGGTCGCCGCCGTCTGGGCTTCCTGCAGCCTGGATTGCAATTCCGAGAGTTGACGGGTGTTGGCCGTGGCCGCCGTCGACAGCGCGGCAGTGGCTTGGGCGCGCTCGGCTTCCAGCTTGGTGATGGTCGCGCGAAGATTCGCCGCCTCGGTGTCGGTGGCGCTCAAGCCGGCGCGCTTTTTCTCATTTTCCA
>CAMAPG010000130.1 GCA_945859965.1 Opitutus sp. GAS368
AAGGAGAAATTAATCGTGTCCGTGTTGTTCATGCCCACGTAGAGCATGACGAAAAGGATGGCCAGAAAGGCGATGGATTTGAGGACGGCTTTAAAGCTCATGGTAGGCGCAAAGTGGAGAAGGCGGCGGAAGTCTTGGACCCACGCCGATGCCGGAGCAAATGGAAAGGGGCACTAGCCAAGTAGGGCAGGTCTTTGACCTGCCCTTTCCGGAAGGACGGGTCGAAGACCCGCCCTACTTCAGATTCAGCTCCTCACTTCAACTTCGCCGCAGCCACAATGTCGGCCCACGCATAATAATGGAAGGTCCGGTCGGTGGATATCGCCACAAAAAGTCCGCCGGGAAAGCCGGGCAGTTCCACCGGAGTCACATCGCTGCCGTCGCTTTCATGGGTGGAGAGACGTACACTCGCGATCAAGGGATGATCGTACGGATGACCCGGCCGGCCGCTTGGAGGACGACGGCGACGGCACGTTCAGACGCTGAATTTGGAACACGGAGGACGCGGAGGAGAAAGGAGGGCTCTGAGTATTTATGCACGGATTGGGTCATCCATCTCATTTCCTATGAAGCCAGACATCCTGCTCACGATAAAATCGATTCTCATCAGCATTCCCGGTTTTCTCTGCGCCCACTCTCCTCCTCCGCGCCCTCTGCGTTCCCAAATGGATTGGACTGCACCCGCGATGACAAACGCCGCACCTCCCACGCCGAGCTTTACGTTTCCTGCCCGACGCGGATAAATCCCCGCTGTGATTCGCGCGTTTCAATGGGATCTCGCCCGCCAGGTGGAGCGACTCGACTGGCTCATCGCCCAGCTGCCGCGCTATGCGGACTGGGGTTACCAGGAGCTCTACCTGCACCTCGAGGATGCGGTCCACTACCCCAGCCTACCCGGGGTCGGACGCGCGGACGCCTACACTTACCAGGAAATGGCCAGGCTCGTGGCCACGGCCGAGCGCGCCGGCATTGCGGTCGTGCCGATCGCGAATCTGCTCGGGCACACCCAGTATCTCATCAAGGTGCCCGAACTGCGGGACTTGAACGAACTGCGCGCCGACGACGGCTCGCCGCTCGAACGCGGGCAGCTCTGCCCGTTGCATCCCCGCACGCTCGAAGTCGCGGAAAAACTGCTGGGCGATCTCGCCCCGTTCTGCACCGCGGGAAAAGTCCACGTGGGGCTCGATGAATCGTTTCATCTCGGCCGGCACCCGCTCAGCCGGGCGGAAATCGCCGAACGCGGCCTCGCCGCCCATTTCGCCGGGTACGTCAACCGACTGACCGCGCTGACCGGGAAGCTGGACCTGCGCCTCGGGCTGTGGGCCGACATGCTGTATTACATTCCCGAGGCGATCCCGCTGCTGCCCCGCGGCACGATCGCCTACGACTGGTACTACTATCCGTTCAAACGCCACCCGCGCGTCGAGCTGTTCAACTTCGCCGAGCAGGATCTCGTGCCCGCCTTCCGCGCGCAGGGGATCGAATACTGGGGCTGCCCGATGAATGGCGCGTTTCGCTACGAACCGCTGCCGGTCTTCGGCGAACGCCTGGCCAATCTCCGCTCTTGGTGGGAACGGTGCCAGCGCACCGGTGCGGAGGGATTCCTGGTGACGTCCTGGGAAGCCTACCGTCTCGCCTTGGAAATGACGACCGTCGTCGACGCGGCCGCCGCCTCTTTGTGGCTCGAGCCGAAGGCGGACAATTCCGTCGATCTCCTGGCGCACGGTTTCGAGCGGACATTCGGACGCAAAGGCGCGCGGAAAAAATCGCCGACCACGGCCGCCCGGGCCTGGGCCCGCGCCGCATTGGCCTGCGACGAACGCGCCTTTGCCGGTTACGCCCGCTGGGAAATCAACAGCCGCTGGGATGTCATGGCCAACCGGGAAGGTCTCGCCGGCTATGAAGCGGAAGCCCGTTTCTTTGCGCGCCTGCACACCCACTCGGCCGCGCAGCACTGGCCCGCCGCTTTCATGGCCAGCGTGGGATTCCGGTATTACCTCGCGGAACGCGATGTCTTTGTCCGCCGTGCGGCGCGGGCCGTTTTCCGGCTTCGCCGGCTGTTGCACAAAACTGAACTGCAACTGCTCCCCAAGGTGGCCCGCCCGCCCGCCCGCGTCGTCGCGCTGTTCGCCGCCCTCCGCGCCGAGGCCGCGGCGTTTGCCGTCGCGCTCCGCTCCGGCCGCACGGCCGCCCGCGCCATGTGGCGCCGCACCCGCGACCCGCAGGCACACGGCCACAATGAAATGATCCTCGCTGCCGACGAGGCGCGCCTGGCCGAATGGCGCGAATGGTTGATCCGGGCGGCCGCTGAGCCGGATCTGGTCTGGAAAACCACGCCACTCTGCGGGGCCTGGCAATTGCAGTTCACCGTGCACAACGTCGCGCCAGCCCTGCAAAAAGTGGTGGTGGAACAACAGCAGCCCAACGGGGACTGGCGGGATTTGCATGCCCGGTTCACCGTCGAGTTCCGCGCCCGCGCCGCCCAGCCCAGGACCAAACTGCGCCGCGAATTTTCCACGCCGATCGAGGATCCCTCGCTCCCCTTGCGCATCGCGGTGCGCGGCCTCGGACAAGTCGTGATCAGCCACGTGGCCCTGACCAACGGAGTGCGCACCGTGATTCCCCAAAGCGGTACGCCAGGGAAAACGCTGGGGAAGCCAGCGCCGCGAAATGGATTCCCACGGTTTTCCCTGACCGAAAATGAAGCGGAACGCCCCCTCCGATTCTCCCGCGAACAACGCCCGACCCCAACGTCGCGATGAAGGAACTGGCGAACATCGTGCAGCACCTGACGTCGGCCGATCCCGGCCCTGCGGTCCTCGCGACGTTAGTGACCGTGGAGGGATCCTCCTACCGCCGTCCGGGTGCGCGCATGCTTGTGACCGCAAACGGTTCCCGCATCGGGTCGATCAGCGGCGGGTGTCTCGAGGAAGACGTACTCGTGCGAGCCAGGGCCGTGGCGGCATCGGGACGGGCGGAAGTCGTGATTTACGACACCACCTCGGAAAACGACCTCGTCTGGGGCGTGGGACTCGGATGTCACGGGATCGTCCAGGTGCTTTTGGAAAAAATCTCCGCCCGGCCCGCGTGGGCCACCGCTCTGGCGGAAAATTTGTCCGCCCGGCGGCCGACCGAACTGGTCTCAGTCTGGCACGGCACCGCACACTTTCCACTCGGCACGCAGTTGTCCGGGGACATTTCCACCCCGCCCACCGAGGTCCGCTGCTTTCATGAAACGATCCAGCCGCCGCCGGCGCTGACGGTTTTCGGAGCGGGCGACGACGCCCTGCCGCTGGTGCGATTGGCCAAGGAATTGGGCTGGCAGGTCACGGTCGCCGATCCGCGGCCGGCCTTCGCCACCAGGGAACGTTTCCCGCTCGCCGATCGCTGCCTCCATGCGCCTGCCGGCGAACTGGTGCGCCACGTTGCGCCCGAGACCGGGGCACTCGCCGTGGTGATGACCCATCACTACGTCCATGACGTCCCGATTGTGCGCGATCTCCTGCCGCGCCCTCTCACCTATCTCGGCCTGCTCGGTCCCAAAAAACGCGCCGGTAAAATTCTCGGGGATTTGGCAGCGCAAGGCCTGTCCATCACGGCCGAGTCCCGCGAACGCCTGCACGCACCCGTCGGGCTCGACCTTGGGGCCGAAACGCCCGAAGAGGTCGCGCTCGCGATTCTCGCGGAAATGCAGGCCGTGCTCGCCGGTCGCGACGCCCGTCCCCTGCGTGAACGCCAGCAGCCGATCCATGGCTAGCGCCACCTCCACCTCCCCTTTTCGTTTCGGCGTCATCATCCTGGCCGCCGGAGCCTCCAGCCGCATGGGCACGCCGAAGCAACTCCTGCCGCTCGGCGGAAAACCGCTGTTGCTGCACACGGTGGAAGCAGCGCTCGCCTCCGCGGCCTGGCCGGTCGTCGTCGTGCTGGGGGCGCAGGCGGAAAAAATCCGGCCGCTCCTCGCGCGCCATCCCGTGATCGTCGTGGAAAATTCCGCCTGGTCCGAGGGCATGGCGTCGTCGATCCGGACCGGCATCATGGCGCTGCAACAATTCTCTCGCGCGTTCGATGCCGCCCTCGTCGCGCTGTGCGACCAGCCGGCGTTTTCCGCCGACACTATCGTGCAACTGCTCGCAGCCCAACGCGCCACAAGCCGAAGTATCACTGCGGCGCGTTATCACGGCCGGAACGGTGCACCCGCCCTCTTTCTCAGAGAACATTTTCCCGCGCTCGGCGCCTTGACCGGAGAAGAAGGCGCCCGCGCCTTGCTCAATCCGGCGGACGCGAACTTACGGGATGCGATCTGCACCGTGGAACTGCCCGAATTCGGAGCCGATCTCGACACCCCGCGCGACTACCAGGCGATGCAGGCTCAGCAACAGTAGGGCGGCTGGCCGGCAAACCTCGGAATTTTTGCCACGAAAAGGCGCAAAATGACGCGAGAAATACCGGACATCCATCTGAGACCGGATTAACGGCTGTTTGGGAAATGCCGCTTGCCTTTGATTCTCGTAGCGAAACGCGCCTATCCTCCGACTTGTCCGCCATAGCTCTTTGAGCGACGGCGGAAGGCTTGGCGAAGGTGGATGAGCGTTTCGGGCTCGGACGAAAACCTCACGGTTTTCGCTACTCGGAGAGACGAATTCCCAAACAGTTCCTAAGGGTTTCTATCGTGTCATTTCGTGCCTTTTCGTAGCAAAAAAATTCCGACCCCAGACCTTCTATTGTGGGAGCGGCTACACCAACCGGCAGCAATTCTGCCGGGGCATAAAGCCCCTCCCACAGGGAATACCAAGCCGTCTCAGGGCAGCTTGGTTTCGGCCACTTTCTTGGACTGCGCGGCGCGATAATCGTCGACGGCTTTTTTGATCTTGGGGTCACCAAGCGCCAAGATCGCCCCGGCAAACAGGGCGGCGTTGATCGCCCCGGGCTTGCCAATGGCGAAGGTCGCCACGGGAATGCCGCCGGGCATCTGCACCATCGACAGCAAGGAATCGAGCCCCTTGAGCGAGGCCGACTCGATCGGCACGCCCAGCACCGGCAGCGCCGTGAGCGCCGCCGCCACGCCGGCAAGGTGCGCCGCGCCACCCGCGGCGGCAATGACGACCTTCAGGCCGCGGGACTCGGCACTCTTGCCCCACTCGAAGGCCAGGTCGGGCGTACGGTGCGCACTGATGACTCGTTTTTCGTAGGACACGCCGAGCGTGTCCAGCGTTTGAGTCGTATGCTGCATCGTATCCCAGTCCGATGCGGAGCCCATGATGATTCCAACCAGAGGTTTCGATGACATAGGTTATGAGCTATTGGCGATCGGCGGTCCGCTGTCAGCTTTGAAAATGAACCTATTTCCCGGCCCATTATTCAGCTGCAACCGTCCAGGAGCTGCCGTGTCATGGGGGAGATGGAAATCCTGGCATGGCGCCTGACGATTGGACTGATGCTCGCGGGGCTGCTGGGCGTCATTGTGCCGCTGCTCCCGGGCACGACTCTAATCCTGCTGGCGGCAATCGTCCACAAACTGCTCCTCCCCACCGCCCTGGGATGGAATATCGTGGGCTGGATCGCCGCCCTGTGGTTTCTCTCCGTCATCGCGGACTTTGCGGGAGTGGTCATCGGCGCGCGACTATTCGGCGGCAGCAAGTGGGGCATGGCCGGGGCCAGCGGCGGCGCGTTCGTCGGCATGTTCTTTTCCCTGCCCCTCCTCCTGTTGGGCACAATCTGCGGCGCGATGATCGCCGAAAGATTCCTCGCTGATAAAACCAGCCGGCAGGCATTGCGGGCGGGATTGGGCGCGGCCCTGGGATTTATCGTTTCGACCCTCGCCCGCCTCGCACTGGCGATTGCGATGATCGCGTTATTTTTCAGCGCGGTGAGGTGACACGTAGGGCAGGTCTCCGACCTGCCCTGGTCGTTGGCAGCGCTGCAAGGGCGGGTCCGAGACCCGCCCTACTTCATCAGTGCTCAGCGCTCCAACGGATTTTGGAATCCATTTATCCACTCCGATTTTTACCGAAATCCACAAAATGCCTGTAAGGAATCCGGCGTTGCGGAGACTAATTTAGCCAATGAGTTCCTCGGCCGCCCATGAACTGCTCTTCCAAAAGTGGCTGGATGAGCATCAGGGCATCGTCGCCAAAGTGATCCGATCGTTCACCCAAACGCCCACCGATGCCGCGGATCTTCGACAGGAAATGCTGCTGCAACTCTGGACCTCACTGGCGTCGTATGCCGGCCAGTCAAAACCATCGACTTGGATTTACCGGGTCTGCCTGAACACGGCGCTGACCTGGCGTCGCACCAATACCCGCCGGGAAACCGGATCGTAACCGGCACCGATCTCAGCGAACTGCCCTCACAAGGAATTTCTCCGGCGGACACCGCCACCGACCAGGAGCTGTTGGAAAAACTCTACGCTGGAATCCGCGCCATGCCGGATTTTGAGCGGGCGCTGGTCTTGCTCTCGCTCGATGAGCTGACTTACCGGGAAATCGCCGAGATCACGGGCCTGACCGAAAACCATGTTGGAGTGGCATTGACTCGCGCCCGGAAACGCCTCGCCACACTGATGAAAGGAGTAACCGATGAATTGGAATGATTACGAAGCAGTCTGGAAACGCCAGAAGCCGCCGATTGGCACGAATGCCGACCTGCGCATCCTGAAACAAACCTTTGAAGAGAAACGGCGGAAAACAGCCGCTTTGCTCTTTGCCCGCGACGCGCTCGAAGCCGGAGCCGGGGTCCTGGTCTGCATCGCGCTCGCGTTTGCATGGTGGAAAATGGGCCGGGCTGTTTGGCCAATCGTGTTTTCCATCATCCTCGTGCTGGGAGTTACCACCGTCTTTATTCGGGAACATATTCGGGCCCACCGCAAGCGACTGGGGCCCGGCGCCTCGCTCCTCGCCAAGGTCGAGGCCGAAATTGCGGAACTGCAGCATCAACGCGCTCTGTTTCGCAACATTGGGAAATGGTACTACGCTCCGTGCCTCCTCGCGACTGTCATCGGTTTCTTTGCGCTTTCCCGCGGTCCCGGACACACGAAAGCGCCCCCGGGACCGCTTCATGACGTACTTACAAATCCGCTGACCCTGGCATGGATCATCGGTCTCACCACTTTTACCGGATACGCCACGTGGCGTGGCTGGCGTGCACAACGCGATGCGATCGAAAAGCACCTTGAGCCGAGACTCGTCGAACTCGAAAAACTGCGCCGGGATATTCTTTCTTTGGAGTAGCTCTTCCCGGAAAAATTTCCTCGAGACTCACATCCGGCAGATCAGCAGCTCGCGTTCGTAGATGAGCTCCTTCGGCAGGCGGTCGTGCAGGTCAAGGAAAAGCTCCTCGTGGCTCATGACCTCGGCGCGCCAGGCGGCGCGGTCGAAGTTCTGCAGGGCCTCGAATTTTTTCTGGGGAAAATCCGAACCGGTCCAGTCGACATCCTGATAGCGCGGCATCCAGCCGATGGGCGTTTCCTTCCCCACGGCCTGGCCGTTGGCCCTGGCCACGATCCATTTCAGGACCCGCAGATTTTCGGAGAAGCCGGGCCACATGAATTTCCCATCCGCGTCCTTGCGGAACCAGTTCACGTGGAAAATGCGCGGCGTTTCCGTGAGCTTCTTCTGCATCATGATCCAGTGGCGGAAATAATCGCCCATGTGGTAGCCGCAGAACGGCAGCATCGCCATCGGATCGCGGCGCACTTTGCCGATCGTGCCAGCCGCGGCCGCGGTCATTTCCGAACCCATCGTTGCGCCTGTGTAGACGCCGGCCGTCCAATTGAAAGCCTGGTAAACCAGCGGCATCGTCGTCGCGCGCCGGCCGCCGAAGACGATCGCCTTGATCGGCACCCCCGTGGGCTTTTCCCAGTCGGGATCGATCGTCGGGCACTGGGACGCCGGGGCCGTGAAGCGCGCATTGGGATGCGCCGCCTTGGCGCCGGTTTCCTTGGCGAGTTGCGGCGTCCATTCCTTGCCCTGCCAGTCGATGAGTTTCGCCGGCGGCTTCTCGGTCATGCCCTCCCACCACACGCCGCCCTCGGGCGTGAGCGCGACGTTGGTGAAAATCGTGTTCTTCGCGAGCGCGGCCATCGCGTTCGGGTTGGTCTGCACCGAAGTACCCGGAGCGACGCCAAAAAACCCGGCCTCGGGATTGATCGCGTACAACCGGCCCGTGGCGTCGGGCTTGATCCACGCGATGTCGTCGCCGACCGTCCAGACCTTCCAGCCCTGTTTCTTGAACGGCTCGGGCGGGATGAGCATCGCAAAATTCGTCTTGCCGCACGCGCTGGGGAACGCCGCCGC
>CAMAPG010000131.1 GCA_945859965.1 Opitutus sp. GAS368
CCGGCGTGAGCCCGTCGCATCTCCGCAGCCTGTTTCAGAAAAGTTTCGGGGCGTCGCCGAAAAAAGTGGCGCAAGGCATCCGGCTGGAAGATGCCTGCCGCCTGCTCGAGACGAGCAATCTCACGCTTTCGGAAATCGCCTTTCGCACCGGCTGGGAGGATGTCACCGGATTCTCTCGCAGTTTTCGCAAACGCTATGGTCTTCCGCCCGGAGCGTTTCGGCTGACGAGCGGAAAAGCGGCGCTGTAGGGCTGGACGGAGGAGGCCCACGAAACACACGAACGACACGAAAGTGATTACCTGGGGAATCAGGTGTGGGCAGTTTTGGTCTTCAATAAAATGTGGGAGCGGTTTTATCCCGCGACAAATCAGGGCATAAAGCCCCTCCCCCAGCAAAACTGGTCGGAGGGGAAAGTCACGGTGCCGGTGTGGGCGGTCCAGCTGGCGCCATTGTCATTGGACGTCCAATAGTAACTCGTCGAATGGCGGGCATCGATACGCTGGGTCACGTAGTTCGTGGCCAGCAGAACGGTGGCCGAAAGCCGGACGA
This sequence comes from Opitutus sp. GAS368, assembly GCA_945859965.1. Classification (GTDB taxonomy): domain Bacteria; phylum Verrucomicrobiota; class Verrucomicrobiia; order Opitutales; family Opitutaceae; genus CAMAPG01. Next base: position 550 of record CAMAPG010000131.1, read on the forward strand.
TGCTCGTGATATAGAAATTGGGATTCTGGAAATTGATCGGCCATGTGGAGCCGCCGTTGACCGAGCGCCGCATGCCATCGGTCGTGGGAAAGAGAATCGCGTCGGCATGCTGGCTGTACGTGGTGAATGTGGTGGCATTGAGATGCTCGAGAAACGCGAGATGGCGGGTTGCGGCACCGCCGTCCTCGACGGTGAATTCACTGCCGAGGGAAATATTCAAGGTATCCGGGGAAGCGCTGACGACGGCCGGGATCGAGCAGAGCATGGCGCCGAGCAAGGTCGCGCCGAATTTCAGCCATGCGAAGGCAGAGGAGGTTTTCATGGTGGGGTTCCTGGTTTTGGGGTTCAGGACATGGCAACCGCGATGATCACGGTCATTTGTCCCGGGGGTTTTCGCTGCAGAGTCAGTCCGGCCCGCCAGGGTGGGCTGCAAGTCGATGGGAGTCTCGAGCTTCAGCAGGACAAGCAGTAACCGCTGCGCGGACGATAGCCATCCCGGCCGCTGAAAAAAATCCCCGCGGGCAGGGGGTTGTCTTCCCAGTCGGCGGGAGTCGTGCCTCCTTTAGGACATCTTTCTCCTAAATCTTTATCTTTCTCTTTCTCGGATCGAGAGGTTCGTTTCAGTTTAAAACGGGAACGGGAGAACGAGAAAGAATGGAGAGAAAGATAGTCAGCTCTGCCACTTGGAAAGAATGAGTCAAAAGGAGTCTTCCCCCTCGGCGAGAGCCCGCTCGACTCCGGCCGTAAGCCCGGTAACGTGGCCGATTCACCAATCGTAACGGATCCTTGATCTCAGGAGAACGCTCCAAGAGCCCGGCTTCGCTTTCCTGCCTATCTCCGACTGCAATGCACATTAAATCGGCTCTTTTTGACGTCAGCGCTCCCGACCTGAAGTCATGTCCCAAATCCGCGCTGCCGGAATTCGCCTTCATCGGTCGCTCCAACGTCGGCAAATCGTCCCTGATCAACATGCTCGCGGAGCGCAAGGACCTGGCCAAGGTCTCCGACACCCCGGGCAAGACCAAGCTGATCAATTTTTTCGTGATCAACGACACGTGGACCCTGGTCGACCTGCCCGGCTACGGTTATGCCGACGTGGGTCACAAGCAGCGTGACGAATTCAGCCGGGCGGTGAGTGAGTACCTCGAGCTGCGCCGGAATATCTCGTGGGTTTTTGCCCTGATCGATTCGCGGCTGCCCCCGCAAAAAATCGACCTGCAGTTCATCCGCTGGCTGGTGGAGACCGGGGTCTCCTATTCCCTCGTTTTCACCAAGACCGACAAACAATCGGCGACGCGGACGGAAGCGACCATTGCCCTGTTCAAGAAAAACATGGCCGGTTGGCCGGGCGAATTCCCGCAGATCTTCCTGAGCTCGGCCAAGAGCAGGGACGGCCGTGCGGAAATCCTCGGTTTCATTGAGCAGGCGCTGGCGAAGACGAACCGCGCTTAAAACGCGCTGCGTCCTGCGCCGCGGACGTTCAGATCAATCTGGATAATGTCACGGATGAACGGCATAGTGTGACGTTCGCCGCGAACGACCTCGAGCAAACGGCCAACCCGTTTCAGGCGAGGTTCTCGGTCAAATATAAAGGTATACGGAGCTTATAGCTGTACCCCCATGGCTAAGGAAGAAAACCACACGTTGAGCCGGCGAGCCTTGATCAAAGGAGCCGCCGCCTTGGCCGGCGGTGTGCTCGTGGCCGGCGCGGTCCCCGCCGCTGGTCATGGACCGGCCGCGGGCGGTTCACGGCCCAAACGGCCCGCCATCGAGTCTGGGGATGAGAGTGCGGTGGCAGCCACCACGGCCGGGCTGGTGCGCGGGTATGTCAGCGATGGAATTTATACCTTCAAAGGCATCCCTTATGGAGCGCCGACCGGAGGCGAAGCGCGCTTCCAGCCGCCCAGCAAGCCACAGCCTTGGAGCGGCGTTCGCAGCGCGATGGTCTACGGCCCCACCTGTCCCACGCCCGTGCGGTATCGTTATATGTCCGATAACGAGAATGCCTTTCTGTTTTCGCCGCATTACGATGCCCTCGACGAGGATTGCCTGCGGTTAAACGTGTGGTCGCCCGGTCTCGAAAACGACGGCCGCCGTCCGGTGATGGTCTGGCTGCACGGCGGGGGCTGTGCCGCGTGGTCGGCCCAATACTTGGCGTGTACCGAAGGCGAGAATCTGAGCCGCGATGAAGACGTCGTCGTTGTGTCGATCAATCATCGCCTGGGCCCTTTCGGATTCCTCCATCTCGCGGACTTCGGCGGTGCGCCGTACGCGCACTCCGGCAACGCAGGCACGCTGGACATGATGGCGGGGCTCGAATGGATCCGGGACAATATCGCGAAATTCGGGGGCGATCCTGACAATGTCACGTTGTTCGGGGTGTCGGGAGGAGGCACCAAAATCGGTGCGCTCATGACGATGCCTTCCGCCAAAGGACTCTTTCACAAGGCGATCGTCATGAGTGGCACTACCCGCGGCACCACCAGCGCGGAGCATGCGGGCACGGTGGCATCCGCGATCATGACCGAACTCGGAATCAAACCGGGCGTGGATGGAGTCGGTCAGTTGAAAAAGATCCCGGCGGAGCAACTGCTGGCCGCGGCTGACGTGGTGCTCGATCGGCTGACGCCACCGGTCAAAACTCCCGGTGGCTTCTACCCGAAGGCGCGGGACTATGGCTGGGGACCGACCGTCGGCGGATCGTTGCTGCCCGACTTCCCGTTCCTAGTGGAAGCCCCCGGGTGTTCGGCACACGTTCCGCTCATGATCGGAACGGTTTTGCACGAGGTCATGCCGCCCTTCTTCAATCGGGAGGCGGAGAAGCTGTCCGAAGCGGAGCTTCATGAACGGCTGACCTCCGCTTGCGGCGAACGGACGGCCAGCTTCATTGCGGCGTACCGGCAGGCCTATCCCGGAGTGAAGCCAATCGAATTGCTGGCCATCATGTATTCGACCTACGTGAGGCACACCGCGGTCTCCTGGTTGGAACGCAAAACAGCCCAGAAAGCTGCGCCAGCGTATTTGTATTGGTTCACGTGGCATACGCCCGTCCTGGACGGACGGCCCCGCGCTTTTCACTGCCTGGATCTCCCGTTTGCCTTCAAAAACACGGATCGCTGTGCGAGCATGACAGGAGGAGGAGACGATGCGCGCGCGCTGGCAAAAAGAATGAGCCACGCCCTCTCGAGCTTCGCCCGCACTGGCGATCCGAACCACGCCGGGCTGCCGCCCTGGCCGGTGTTCAACGCCGCGGACGCGCCGGTGATGATGTTCGATTCGAAATGCGAGGCCAGGAATCATCCCGATCGCGAGCTCATCCTGCTGTTCCGAGATGTCCTTCGTTCTCACCCGTCCGTAGGGAGCTGACATTGGTGGGAAGGAAACAGTGGCGACTTTCACCCCGCTGATTATTACGGTTTGGTACTTCCATGACTTTCCCCTTCAAAAACATGGTTTTGGCGTTGGTGCTGGGAGTGGCCGCTTCGGCCTGTCCGGCAAAGCCGGTTGTTTCTGTGAGCCCGGCCGGGCCTTTTCGATTCGAGGCGCTGGTGGACTTTGTCGATGACGCGCTGATCGGCAGTCGCGCGCTGACCGTGCGCGATATCGACGCGATGATGGCCCGCTTGGCCGAGCTGGGGGTCCGGCGGGTGAGCTGGGGCTATTACGCCGACGGTCGCGGCGGACTTTTGAATCCCACCGGGACCACCGTGGACTATAAGGGAGGCTGGAAACACTATGACGCGACGTATCGCGAACTGGGTAATCCCCTCAAGGTCGCCGTCGAAAGCGGTCATCGGCACGGCTTGGAAGTGTACGCTTATTTCAAGCCTTACGAAAACGGTCCCGCCGTCGTGTTCCCGACCGGATCTTCGCAAGCCAAAGAGTGGGGATTGCTGGATTGCATCGGCGGCAAACTGGCTTGGATGGACCCTTTTGTGCGCGACCATCCGCACCTGCGGATCAAGCGGCGGGCAGACGATATTCCGCTCCCTTCAGCGCATGTGGCGGTTCGCGGTATTCGCCTGACCAAGAAGGACGCGGCGCCGACGCGACTCACGCCGGATCATATCCAAATCTGGACGAGTCCCGATAATTTCCGCTACCGGCGGAGCGAAATGACGTTCACTGTCCGCGAAACCGTGGAGACAGCTCCCCGCGAAGCGCGCGATCATCAGGGGAAAATAGTAATGCCCAAGGACGCCCCCGTCCGGGTGCTGACGCTAACGGGACTGGACCTGAAGGATAATTACATCCTCGTCACCAGCGACTTTACCGACGGGCCTCCCGACTTTGCCAACTCCGGCCTGGCGATCATGGCCGCGCTGGATGAGCAGGGAAGGGAGATTCCCGGCACGTTCGCGTCCGGCGGGGCGGTGTGGAACAAGGGTCTCGTGAATTTCCGCGAAGGCGGCCTGATGTTCGACTACGGATGGGGCGCCGCATCCGTGCACCTGGATGCGCCGAACGCCGACGGGCGAACCGGCTTCATCGCTTTTGCCCGCGGTCGGAACGACTATCTGCCGGGCGCGCTGTGCGAGACGGAGCCGGAAGTGCAAAAATTCTGGCTCGAGTGTTTGGGCGAGATCATGGCCGCGGGAGTGGACGGGGTGGATTTCCGGGAGGAAAATCACAGTACGCACACCGATCATCCGGAAGACTATGGATTCAACGCGGTCGTTTTGGCCAAAGCCCGGACGCGGCCGGGGAATTTGCTGGCCAACATCGCGGACGTCCGGGGCGAGGCGTACACCGACTTTCTGCGCGAATGCAAACGCCGGCTGGGCGGCGCGGGGATCAAGATGCGGTACAACCTCCAACTGGATTTTTTCCGGGCCGATCCTCCGCGCAACCGGCTGCTGGCCTACCCGGCCAATGTTAAATTCGACTGGCAGCGCTGGGTGGACGAGGGCCTGATGGATGAAGCGATCCTTCGGTTCTTCAGCTACCCGTATTCCGCGATTTTCGACGACGCGGTTGCCCAGGAAATGATCAACCGGTGCCGGCAGCGCGGAATCCCCATCACCGTGAACCGCTATGTAAAGCATGCGGCAGACCGCCTTCCCGAAGAAGTGCAACGCGTCCGGGCGGACGGGCGCTTCAGTGGGTTCATTTTTTATGAAACCTACGACTACATCCATTTCGGCCCTACGCCGGGCGATGCCCGCGTCACTTCTCCCATTCTGCTGAAAACACTGGCTGGAGGAGCCGACGGCACTGGCCTCAAGTAAGGCTAAGCCGTATTTCAATTCCTTTCCTGGGGGCCGGATCAAAGCCGGTCGGATGCCTGAAGCACGTTCTGAGTCCCGCGGGAGCCGCGAACTTGGGGCAACCAAGCGGCGTATCATCGCGGTGGCAGGCCCTGCTGGTTTGGAGTCCCCAGGTAAAATTCAGCTCGCATTTTCCATGGGCCGGGCCAAACGCTGCTCAAGTAACCCGCGCCATGAGTCTTCCGTCCTCCGCCTCCGGGCCGGTGTCCGTCGTGCCCGGTTCAATCAGTCCTTCGTGTGCCGGTTATCTGCGCAACCATTTTCCTTCCATGGACGTCGACGACGTCGTGCAGGAGTCTTACCTCAAGCTCCTTAATGCGAAAATCGCCGGGGCGACCGCCTCCACCAAGGCCTATATATTCTCCATCGCCCGCAACACGACCATCACGCTTTACCGGAGATGGGTCGCAATGGATCCGGCATTTGTCGAACGGGTGACCCGGCGTTCGGATCCCAATAATCATTTGCTTCCCCAAGGGAGCTACTGCGATGTCCCGATGCTCGTCTTGGCCTCGGGCTCGAGGAAGATCAACCGCGGGGGATGCGGAAGCCGTCGCGCTTCGGGCAACTTTCCCTTAGGTTCTGTCCCGGCCTATCCAAGGCTGCCCCGCCTTTCTGCCCGTAATTGACCTCTCCCATTCCAACTGTGAAACCGGCCTCTTATCTCCTCGGTAGTCTTATGTTTTTCACTTCGGCGCTGGCTGATGTTAAGTCGCCTCCGGCCCGGTCCGTGGAGCGTGCTGATGCGATTGATATCGGGTCGCAGCGCGAGCTGTTTGTGGACGACTATCTCATCGAGCGGCTGACAGGCAAAGGGGAGTTGCGTTTGCAGCATCCGGTGCCGCAGGAAATCGTCCTTGAGCACAATGCTCCATGGGAAGGCAATGCCACGGGTTATCACAGCATTTTCAAGGACGGGGACCGTTATCGGATGTACTATCGGGCGGCCGGTTTCAGGTTCAGGCCGGATGGAGGAATTGACGGCGAACATCCCAGCAAGCCCGCCGGCGCCAAGGGATACGGCTACATTTGTTATGCGGAGAGCGACGATGGCATTCACTGGCGCAAGCCCGAGTTGGGCCTGATCGATTTCCAGGGCTCGAAAGCGAACAATATCGTCTTGATGTCAGGCCCGTTGGGCGACGTGAACATTGATGTTTCCTCACCTGCGGTATTCAAGGACGAGAACCCCAATGTCGCTCCCGACGCACGGTACAAAGCCACAGTGCAGGACAACAACCAAGCCAGACCTCCGTGGGGTCTCCTCCTGCTCAAGTCGCCCGACGGGCTCCACTGGAAGCCCATGCAGACGAAACCCATCTTGACCGACGGGACGTTCGACACGTTGAACTTGGCTTATTGGGATGCGGAGCGCCGTGAATACCGTGCCTACTGGAGGTATTTCACCACGCCGGAAACGGATGAAGAACGAAGCTGGAAGCCACCCGGGTACCGGGCGAATCGCACGGCAACGTCGCAGGACATGCTGATCTGGACCGGCCAAGCCGACCTGACTTATGGCGAGTCGCCAAAACAGCATCTCTACACGGCCGGAATCAAAGCCTATTATCGCGCGCCCCACCTCTTTGTTGGTTTTCCCACCCGCTATGTCCACCGCGGCTGGTCGGATGTGATGCGTGCGCTCCCTGATCCTCAGGAGCGGGAGACGCGTGCCATCAAGATGGAACGCCGGGGAACGTCGATCACGGAGGCATTGTTCATTGCCAGCCGGGATGGCGTGGCGTTCAAGCGCTGGGAGGAGGCATTTCTTCGGCCGGGAATTGAGCGTCCGCGGACTTGGACTTATGGCTCGAACTACATCGGCTGGCATCTGCTGGAGACAAAATCGTTGCTCGAAGGCGCGCCCAACGAACTCTCTCTCTACGCGACGGAAGGCTACTGGATCGGCAATGGCACGACGTTGCGCCGATACACCCTCCGGCTGGATGGCTTCGTCTCACTCCAAGCCCCCATGGTCGGAGGCGGCCTGATCAGCAAGCCGCTTCGCTTCCAAGGCAAAAGGCTGACGCTCAATCTTGCCACGTCCGCCGCGGGCAGCGTGCGCGTGGAGATCCAGGATGCGTCGGGAAAACCCTTGCCTGGGTTTACCCTTGATGACTGTCCCGCGCTTTTTGGCGACACGATTGATCGCACGGTGACCTGGACACATGGCAGCGACGTGAGCTCGCTCGCGAACCAGCCGGTGCGCCTGCGTTTCGAAATCAAGAACGGCGACCTGTTTTCATTTCAATTCAGTGATTAGGGCCTTTCCGATTCAAATCGACACAAGGATAACGTAACTTCTAAGAATCCCGTGTCCCCGTTTCCTTGCCGGACGTGAGTCAAGTTCCACCGGCATTCAATCGCAAAATCCCCGATGGCATTTTTGATGAACACTCCCTCCCTCCTCGGCTCAAGATGGATTCCACTGTTATCCGTGCTGTGGATCCTTTTCGCCATG
>CAMAPG010000132.1 GCA_945859965.1 Opitutus sp. GAS368
TCGAAGACGACCTGGCGTGCCGGACCGTCGAGGACCGCCTGGCGATGGTCCGCCGGCGGTTTGGCCCGAAAGGCGAACAGGAACTGTCGCTCGAAAGCGAACGCATCCGGCGGCTCGAGGACACCAATCACGACGGCAAAGCCGACGTTTCGGCACTCGTCGCCGAGGGCTTCAACGCCCCGCTCGACGGCATCGCCTCCGGGGTGCTCGCGCGGCGCGGCTCGTTGTGGTTCACCAATATTCCCAGCCTGTGGCGTTTCGAACTCAAAGAGGGCAAACCCGTTGGCCAGCCGTCCGAACTCCTCCTCGGCTTCGGTGTGCACTACGGCTTCACCGGGCATGACATGCACGGCCTGGCCTTCGGCCCGGACGGCCGGCTTTACTTCAGCATCGGCGACCGCGGTGCGCATGTTCCGACGAAGGAAGGCGGTGTGATTGACGCGCCGGACACCGGCTCGGTTTTCCGCTGCTGGCCCGATGGCACCGGCCTCGAGCTTTTTGCCAGCGGCCTGCGCAATCCGCAGGAACTGGCCTTCACGGAGAACGGCGATTTGTTCACCGGCGACAACGATTGCGACAACGGCGACATGGAGCGGCTCGTGCATATTGTCGAAGGCGGCGACAGCGGCTGGCGCGTCGGCTACCAACACGCCCCGCTCGGCAAGGCGGGGCCCTGGATGTTCGAAAAATTGTGGACCACTCGTTTCCGCGACCAGGCCGCCTACCTGCTTCCGCCGATCTGCAATATCGAGGACGGTCCCTCGGGCGTGGCTTACTATCCCGGCACCGGACTTTCCCCGGATTATGCGGGAACGTTTTTCATCTGCCATTTCAAGGGCGGCCCCGCCCGCAGCGGAATCCAAACTTACACGGTCAATCCCGCCGGCGCGACCTACACGATCAAGGGCTCGGAACCCTTTCTCCGCAACGCCCTGCCGGTCGACGCCACGTTTGGACCGGATGGAAAACTCTACTACGTCGATTGGGTGGACGGCTGGCCAAAATCCGCCCGCGGCCGCGTTTTCGCCATCAGCGACCCGAAGCACGCCAACGATCCTTTGCTGAAGGAAACGCAGGCCCTGATCGCATCCGATTTCACGCAAAAACCGGCCGCCGAACTCAGTCGTCTGCTCGGCCACGCTGATTGGCGCATCCGGCAGGAGGCCCAGTTCACCCTCGCCGAACGCGGCCCGGTCGGTTTCAAACCGCTCGCCCATGTGGCCACCCAGGCGGACGCTCCTCCCCTCGCCCGCCGGCATGCCTTGTGGGGCTTGGGCCAGCTCGCCGCCACCGTACCCGAGGCGCTCAACATCATCCGCAGCGTGGCGACCGACCCGGATCCCGAAATTCGCGCACAAGCCACCAAGCTGCTCGGCGAGGGGAAAGTCAGCGCCGCGTTTGACCTGCTCGTCGCGCAGCTCCGCGACGAAAATTCCCGGGTGCGTTTCTTTGCCGCGCAGAGTCTCGGCAAACTGGGCCGGCCGGAGGCAACCCCCGCACTGCTCGCGCTTCTGCGCGACAACAACGACCAGGATCTCTACCTGCGGCACGCCGCGGTCCTCGCCCTCGTGCGCTGCGCGGATTTGCCGGCCCTGGCAGCGGCCGCCGGTTCCGAACAGCGAGCCGAACGCCTCGGGGTGTTGCTCGCCTACCGCCGCCTAGGCCGATCCGAAATTGCGCATTTCCTGCAGGACCCAGATCCGCTGCTGGTGCTCGAAGCCGCCCGTGCGATCAACGACGCGCCCATCACCGAGGCGTATCCCGCCCTCGCCGCGTTGATCGATCAGTCCAGTCCGACGTTCGCCCCGTCCACTGTCGCCCCGGCCGGAACCGCGAACAAAGGCGAGGCGGTTCCCCTCGCCGACGCGCTCGTTTTGCGCGTGCTCAATGCCCACTTCCGGCTCGGCTCTCCCGCGAACGCCCTGGCGCTGGCGAATTATGCCGCGCGCGCCGAAGCCCCGGCAAAGATGCGGGCGGAGGCGTTGAACCAGCTCGCGCTCTGGCCGAAACCGCCGGCCCGCGACCGGCTCGTCGGCACCTATCGTCCGCTGCCGGCTGCCACCCGCGACCCGGCCGTGGCCGTCGAGGCCATCCGCACGGTTCTCCCCCAACTGCTGTCCCCCGCTTCGTCCGCACCCGTCGAACTCGCGGCGCTCACCACGATCGCCGGGCTCAACCTGCGTTTCGCCGGCGAAGCAGTATATGCGATCATCACCGATTCGCAGCAGCCGGAAGCGGTGCGCGCCACCGCGCTGGGAGTGCTGAATACCTTGAATGACCCGCATCTCCTGGCCGCGGTGCAGTTCGCGAGCGCTTCGTCCCTGCCGGCCTTGCGCCTCGCGGCGTTGCCCATCGCCGCCCGTCTCGCGCCCGAAGCGGCCCTGCCCGCGCTCCAGCACCTCGTCGCCGAGGGCTCGATCGACGAACAAAAGACCGCGCTGGCGACGCTCAGCACCTTGCGGCATTCGGGTGCGAGCCAGCTGCTCGCCAAACAGCTCCGGCTGTTGCAGGAGGGTCGCGTCGCCCCCGAGGTGGAACTCGAATTGCTCGAGGCGGCCGCCCATCGCGACGATCCGCTCATCAAGCAGCTCCTCGCCCAGCGGAACGAGGCCATCGACCGCGGCGGACCACTGGCCTCCTATCGCTACGCGCTGGCCGGTGGCGACCGCAAGCGCGGCCGGCTGGTCTTCACCAGCCATCCCGTCCTCGCCTGCGTGCGCTGCCACCAGGTCAGCGGCGAAGGCGGCGATGCCGGCCCCGATCTTTCCTCCGTCGGCGCAAACTATTCCCGCGACTACCTGCTCGAGTCGGTCATCAAACCCAACGCCCGGATTGCCCCCGGATTCGAGAGTGCAACCGTGACCCTGAAAAACGAGCGGGTGCTCGTCGGAACGGTCTCCACCGAAAACGACACCACGCTGTCGCTCAAGCTGACGGACGATTCCGTGGTCACCCTCGCCAAGGCCGAGATCGCAAAGCGCGACGCCGCGCCGTCGAGCATGCCGGAAATGTTCGGGCAGATCCTGACGAAAACCGAACTGCGCGACCTCATGGAATATATCTCCCACCTGAACGAAAAGCCGGACGCGGACACCCGCCCCCGCGCCTTGCGGCATCTGGCGGAATAAAATTTAGACCGTGAAACCTGCGAGGTGGTGCTTCACCTGACCCGCGCGGGAAAGCCCTATCTTTACCGAATCAAAATCAAATAAACCGCCGGGGAGATTAGTTTTGTGCCTTAGGAGTTGTTGGGGGAATGCCGGTTGCTTTAGATTCTCGTAGCGAAATGCGTGAGCGTTTCGGGTTCGGACGAAAGCCTCACGGCTTTCGCTACTCGGAGAGACGAATTCCCAAACCGCTCCTTGTCCCTTTGTGGTGCAAATCAGGATTGAACCACAAAGGGACAAGGCACGAAGTCAGAGCCAGGATGGTGGTGGGGAACACGCCCAACCTCAGCGGTCCGGCCGCTTGAGCTCGAAACGCTCGGTCGTGCGCGTGTAAGCGTTGCCGCCCAGCCGTCCGACCAGATCGAGCAGCCCGGCGTCCGGCAGGCCGTTGGCCCCGAGCGTTGCGTCGTTCACATGGGCCAGGTGAATGCGGCCGAAGACCACGTTGGCCGCCAGCGGGCCTTCGCCGACCGGCACGATTTGATGGAGCGTGCATTCGAAACTCACCGGGGCCGCCGCCACGCGCAGCGGACGCACTCGCTGACTGGGCAAGCTGGCGATCCCAAACGCCTCGAACTCGCTTTCCCCGTACGGCAGCAGGGCCGCGGTCTGGTTCATCTGCGCCGCGAGTTCCCCCGACACCAGGTTAACCACAAATTCGGGCACCTGCTCGATGTTGCGCAGGGTGTCCTTCTTCGCCCCCTCGCGCGTATTCACGGGAATGAACAGCAGCGTCGGCGGATTGGAGGTGACGCCCTGGAAAAAACTGAACGGCGCGAGGTTCGTTTTGCCCTCGCGGGAAACGGTCGAAACCCACGCGATCGGCCGCGGCAAAATCGTGTGGGTCATCCACTGATAAACGTCGCGGGCGGGAAGAGCGGAAAAATCGAGCAGCATATGCGGGAAAATAAAATGGGGCGGGTGGAAGCGGATGACGAGCCGGGGCTGGAAAAATAATTTACGATTACCGCCCTGAACGCCCTACCCCACTTTTGGAGCGCGCTTATCATCTATTAGTTGGGAGACTAATGTGGTCGTTGGAGCGACCACCCACCTCGTGAAACATCTACGCCAACGAACCATCACGAAAGGTTTCAGTCTACTCCGAACCGCATCCGTCCCCGCGTGTCCGCAATGGGCCCATTGCATGAATCGCCCGCACTCCCTCCGCGGCAAAAAATAGCCCGTCACCAACGACTCGTTCCATTTGCTTGCGTCATCCCGGTCCGTTTAGTTGGCGGCCCTGTCCGCCCCTCCGTTTAGCGTTTCCCACCCAATTCAATGATCCCCCACCGCGTTCTCTCGAATCGTTATACCCGGACAGAAGACAAACCCGTTTTCGTCCGCGGGCTATTCGACAAGGGAGCCCGGTATTACGATAACGTGGTGGACTGGGGGTTTCTGGGCAGCGGGGCCTTTTACCGCCGCTGGGCCCAGCAACGCCACGGCCTCCGGCCCGGCATGCAACTGCTCGATGTCGCCTGTGGCACGGGACTGATGGCCACCGCCGCCGCGCAAATCCTCGGCTCGGCGGAAACCATCACCTGTCTCGACCCCAGCGAAGGCATGCTGGCCGTCGCCCGCACGAAATTAAACGCGCGCTTTGTCGTCGGCCGGGCCGAAAGCCTGCCCTTCCCGGATAATTCGTTCGATTTCCTCACCATGGGTTACGCCTTGCGCCACGTCACGAACCTCGAGGAAACCTTCCGCGAATACCGGCGTGTCCTCAAGCCGGGTGGGAAACTCCTGATCCTGGAAGTCACCAAGCCTTCGTCGCGGGTCGGATCGTCCTTGTTCGGACTCTACTTTGGAAAAATCTATCCGGCCCTGACGCGTCTTTTCACCCGCAGCCAGGACGCGCGCACGATGATGGTTTATTTCTGGGAGACGATGGATGCCTGCGTCCCGCCCGAATCCGTGCTCGCGGCCATGAGCTCCGCCGGCCTCACCGCTGTGAAGCGCGAGAAACTCGCCGGCCTGTTCAGCGAGTATCACGCTATCAGCCCCTCCTGATCCGCCAAAACCCTGCATGTCCCAACAGGCACCTTCCCTACGAAGGCAGATTTTACAGGAAAGTGTTGCAGATGGACGTGCCCGGGAAACCGGACGCGTTCATGGCATTTGAAATAACTCGGTCAGCGCCACGCCGGTGGTGCTATTGACGCCGCTCACGATCGCGGTGTACGATCCGGGCGGCAGAGTCAGCAGCAGGGCGGCATCCTTGCTTGAGGTATCGGGGAGCGCCTGGGCGCCCGTCGCACTGAAGGCGGCGCTGAGCGCAGGACCGGCGCCATTGTCCGCCCAATTGTCGTTCGACACACTCGGAACCGAGGCCCCGGCGGGATAGATATCGATCCGCGGATCGGCGAGACCCCCGGGGACATTATAGGGAGCACCTGCGAGGGTGGGACCAACGGCTCGGATGAGGATCTGCTTGGGGACATTTCCGGAGATGATAAACCCAACGATCAGGACATTATCGCCCGTTCCCACCTGGGCCCGCGCGGAAATGTTCGCAAGATAGCCGGCCGAGGTGGGGCTTTCGGTGTCGAAAATCTCGGCGAGCGCAATGCCCGAGGTACCGGTCGCACCCGTAACCCAGGCGGTGTAGACCTGGCTGGGAAGCGTGGCGAGCAGCCCCGCGTCCTTGCTCGCCGCATCGAGGGGATAGGCCCCGATCGCATTGAACACGGCGCCGAGCGAGGCGCTGGCGTTGCCATCACCCCAGTTTTCATTGGAGGGCAGCCCGGTGGTCGAGCCGAAGATCTGCAGCTTGGGATCCGCGAGCACGCCCTTCACGTTGAACGGCGCGAGCGCCAGGGTCGGCCCGAGGCCGCGCAGCACGATCGGCTTGCTGCCACCTCCGATGATGAATCCGACAATGAGTGTTTGGGCGTCCGCCCCGGCGAGCGCCCGGACCGAAAGATTAGCCAGGCGGCCGGGAATCGGTGTGCCCACGCCCACGATGGCAGCTGTACTCGTGACACTGCCCTGGGCATTCGTGATCACGACCGTATAGGATCCGGCGGTGGCCGCGGTGACACTGGCGACGGAATAGCTCGCGCCCGCCGCACCGGCGATCGCAGACCCATCCTTCGACCATTGGTAGGTGTAAGGACTTTGTCCGGAAACAACGACTGCGAGGGCGAGGGTCGACCCGGGAGCCACGACTTGCGAAAACGGCTGCGTGGTGATGGTCAGAGCGGCCGCGGAAACGGTGAGCACCGCGCCGTTGCTCGTCGCCGAGCCCCCCGAGTTGGTGGCCACCACCGTGTACGTGGCGGCATCGCCCGACTGCACGTTCGTCAGCGCGAGGGTCGCACTGATGGCACCGCTGATGTTGGTGCCGCTCTTGCGCCACTGGTACGTCGGCGCCGGACTGCCGCTCGCCGCCACGGTAAAGGTGGCGGTCCCTCCGAGGGACACCGTCTGATTCGACGGCTGCGTGGTAAAGGTTGGAGCCACCACTGCTGCCGAAACCGTGAGCACGGCGCCGTTGCTCGTCGCGGTCCCCACGGAATTCGTCGCCACCACGGTGTACGTGCCGGCATTGCTCGATTGTATATTGGTCAGCGCCAGCGTCGCGCTGGTCGCACCGCTGATCGCGATGCTATCCTTGCGCCATTGGTACGTCGGCGCGGGATTGCCACTCGCCGCCGACGTGAGGGTCACGCTGCTCCCGGCAGTCACCGTTCCGCCGAGCGGTTGAGTAGTAAACGCCGGCGCCACCAGCGCCACGGAAACCGTGAGCACCGCGCCGTTACTCGTCGCCGAGCCAGCCGAATTGGTCGCCACCACCGTGTACGTGCCGGCATCGCCCGACTGCACATTGGTCAGCGCCAGCGTCGCGCTGGTCGCACCGCTGATCGCGACACCTTCCTTGCGCCATTGATACGTAGGCGCCGGGCTGCCGCTCGCCGCCGCCGTAAAGGTCACGTTCCCGCTCACGGTCACGGACTGACTCTGCGGCTGGGTTGTGATCGCCGGCGCGGTGGCCGCACCTCCGGCACTGACAGTGATGGTGTAGGGATAGGCCGCAGTGGACGCAGCCGGGTCATCGTTGTTCGCCTTGAGCGTGAGCGCATAACTCCCCGCTGTGGTCGGCGTTCCGCTCAGGGTCAGCACGCCGGAATTTTGCCCGGTGAAGGACAATCCTGGTGGGGTCGAGCCGCCGATCGTCCACGACTCGGGATCGCTGAGGACGCCGGTGACGGTGAAAGCGACCGTAAAGGATGAGCCCACCGTGGCCGACGCGGGACTGGGCTGGGAGGGGGACAGTTCGGTCGCCCCGGCCAGCGTGTGGATTCCGACCGACGCCACGCCAACGAAAGCGGACCTAAGGACGTTGCCGAGCGGTGAAGCGATCACCATCTCTCCGGCCGCGGGCATCAATTTCGCCACGGGCGTGCGTTGCAGCAAGGCAATGAGGATCGTGGAAGGCGCGTTGAGCCAGAACAGGCGGCGCCGTAAATAAGCGGGAATTTTCATGGCGGAATACGGAAGGGGGAAGACCAAGGATCGCAGGATTTCTCGACTCCCGCAGTTTCACCGGCCGCAGCGCCAAGAAAAGCCACTGACCGTAACAAGTCTGTTACTCCCCCGACCCTTCCGGATCAAAAACGCACGGTGAACTGGCCCACGATCAATTGCCGCGGATTGCCCGGGCGGCCGGCATCGTGCTCCAGGCTGTATTGCAGCTTCACCTGCACGTGTGGCGTGAAGCGATACGCTGGGGCCACGTCGACGCGCCAGACGTCCCGCCCCCAAGCCAGCAATTGACCGGACGCGCGCCTGACCGGGCCAAACGTCTGCTGGTTGAAGCGCAGGGCGGCGGAAAACCGCGGCGTGAATTTATATTTTCCCTCCAGGTAGCCGGAAACGATCTCCGGGTTTCCCACCACGGGGATTTCATAGCGGGCGTGAAACAGCTCCGCCCGCAACTGCCAGTACCTCCAGGCAAAGGCCAGGTCACCGCCGAGCACGGTCTGCCGGTAGTCGCTCAACCCATAACCTGACGGCAGCGTGGCTCCGGCGGACGGACGGAGATAAACCCCGCGGCTGCCCGAGAGTCCGAAGCTCCACATGACATTGGGTTGAAACCCAAGCC